>NZ_PSWB01000020.1:0-75768 GCF_002931865.1 Rathayibacter sp. AY1C7
CCCCCGGCGCTCCGCTGACCCGCCGCGAGGCCCGCGAGCGCGAGGGCCGCATCCGGCCCGCCGCACCCGCCGCCGCTCCCGCGCAGCCCTCGGCTCCCGCCCCGGTGCACCCCGCCCCGGAGGGGTCGTTCTCGTCCCGCCGCGACCGCCGCGAAGCGGAGGGGCACCGGCTCCGCACCGCGCCCGCCCGTCGCGGGGCCTCCTTCTTCCGCCCGTCCCCGCGCACGCTCGCGCTCGCCGTCTCCGGCGGGCTCGTCGTCGTGGCCGTCGCGTCGAGCCTGAGCCTCACCGTCGGCACCGGCTCCTCGGCCGAGTCGGCCATCGCGACGCCCTCCGCTGCTCCGACCTCGACCAGCGTCGCCGTGCTCCCCGCGACCACTGCCTCCGCCCGGGTCGTCCTCAGCTCCGTCTCCACCACCTCCGGCACCGTCGCCGGCGGCACGAGCGTGACGCTCGAGGGATCGAACCTGGACTCGGTCGCCACCGTGCGCTTCGGCGAGGCCGAGGGCAGCGTCGCGGTCGACAACCCCGACCAGATCACGGTCACCGCCCCTCCGGCCGACGGAGAGGCAGCGGGCGAGGTCCCGGTCGCCTTCTTCGACGCCGACGGTCAGGCCATCACGTTCGACGCGGTCACCGACTCCGCCGCGGCGGTCACCGTCGACGGGACCCCGGCCGACGCGGTGCAGCCGGCCGTCGACACGTCGGGCGCCGCGGAGGGCACGACGGCCGAGGCCTCGACCGACCTCGCCGCCCCGACCGCGACCGCCACTCCCAGCCCCGCCGCGACCGGCGTGCTCGCCAGCACGAAGGTCGTCGCCTCGGCGATCACCTTCGCCTACACGCCCGACCCGGCGATCGAGGCCGCGAAGGCCCAGGCCGCGCTGGACGCGAGCCGCCTGGCCTCGCAGCTCGACTACCTCTCCACCTACTGGAACGACTACAACTCGGCCCAGTACGGCGTGATCTCGGGCAACGACTGCGTCAATTTCACCTCGCAGTCGCTGATCGCCCGCGGCTGGGAGATGGATGGCGAGTGGAGCTACTCCTCCTCCGGCGGCTACAGCTCCGCCTGGGCGTCGTCGACAGCGTTCAACGCCTACCTCGCCGCGCACCCCGAGCGCGCGACCGCCATCCCCGACTCCGAGCGGAGCCGGGTGAAGCCGGGCGACATCGTCCAGTTCGACTGGGACGGCTCGGGCGACTGGGACCACACGGGCGTCGTGACCAGCGTCGACGGCGACAGGATCCTCTACTCCTCGCACACCGCCGACAACCATGACCAGAGCATCGACGCGGCCTCCGCCGGCCGGATCATGTTCTGGGGCGTCTGACGCTCGACGCACCCGCTCCACGCACGACGACGGGGCCGCCACCGCTGATGCGGTGACGGCCCCGTCGAGGTTCCGGTCAGATCACTTCTTGAAGACGTCCTTGACGTCCTCGCCGACCTTCTTGGTGTGGGCCTTGGTCTGGTCGGCCTGGCCCTCGGCCTCGAGGCGCTCGTTGTCCGTCAGCTTGCCGACGGCCTCCTTGGCCTTGCCGACCAGGTTCTCGGCTGCGTTGCGGATCTTGTCGTCTGCACCCATGAGGGGCTCCTTCTGTTCGGTGTGACCATCCGCCGGCGGGTGCCGGGGAAGCTGCGGGACCGGGGTCAGGCGACCCGGTCCTCCTTGGAGAAGCCGGCCCGGGCGCTCGAGGCGACCTCGAGCAGGACCGGCAGGCGGGCGCCGAGCAGGGCGTCGAGCGCGTCGACCTCCTGGTGCACGGCGTCGACCACGGTGCGGGGCGAGACGCCGCCGCGGGGGAGGACGCGCACCTTCAGCGCCGTCTCGGA
The DNA here is from genome assembly GCF_002931865.1 of Rathayibacter sp. AY1C7. Lineage (NCBI taxonomy): Bacteria > Bacillati > Actinomycetota > Actinomycetes > Micrococcales > Microbacteriaceae > Rathayibacter > Rathayibacter sp. AY1C7. The sequence continues at coordinate 1,838 of NZ_PSWB01000020.1, forward strand.
GCCGTGGCGGTAGGCCGCGACCGTGACGTCGAGGAGCTCCGTCCGGCCCGCGAGGGCCGTCTCGAGGACGTCCTCCGCGAAGCCGGTCGCGATCTCGATCCCTCCGGCGGGCGCGCCCTCGGCCTCGTCGCGGAGGACGGTGCCGGTGCGGCCGTGACCGTGGGCGAAGGCCATCACCAGCGCGAGGACGATGCCGAGGAGGCAGATCCCGACGACGGCGTAGAGCGGCCAGAGGACGGCGGCATCGCTCCAGGCGGTGCCCTCCTCGGGGGAGAGGCGCGACACCAGGGCCGCGCCCTCGCCGTCGGCGAAGGAGAGGACGGAGTCGCGGACCGGCTGCGAGACGGCGATCAGGACGGCCCCGGCGCTGACCAGCGCGAGCACGAGGCCCACGACGAGCAGGACGAGCCGGTTGACGAAGCGGTTGCTCGTGGTCATCAGATCCTCCCGGAGGTCGAGACGCGGACGGTGGAGCGCGGGGCGGGCTTCGCGCCGATGCGGACGAGCTCCTCGTCGACGGCGCTCTGCACGGCGTCGCGGTCGACCGCGATGCCGGAGGCGGGGGTCACCTCGACCAGTGCGGTGCGCCGGCCGAGCGAGGCGCGGGTGTCCTCGCGGCGGGAGTGGGCGGCCGTGCGGGCTGCGCGGGCCAGGGAGGAGGCGATCACGCCGTCGTCCACGACCACGGCGAGGCGGTCGTCGTCCACGGTGTGGCGGGCCCGGGCCCCGGGCGCCAGTGCGAGCACCAGAAGGACCAGAGCGAGGACGCCCGCGCCGACGGCCACGCCGATGAGGGCGGGGTTCGCCAGCGATGCGACTCCGACGATCGCGCCCAGCAGGGCGGACGGTGCGGCGAGCAGGGGCGCGGCGCCGAGGATCGCGAGCACCGCCTCCGTGCCGACGTAGGCCGCGACCAGGGCGATGAGCACCAGGACGACGATCTGCGCGGCGGAGCGGGACTTGTGGGTCTCGCGACGGAGGTAGCGGCTGTAGCGGGTGTCGGGCGCCGACGGTGCGGGGCTCATGCGACTCTCCTCGTGCTTCGGGTGCGGGTGCCCGTGACCCGGATGTCGATCCGGCTGACGGTGCGCCCGGTCAGCGCCTCCATGCGTGAGGCGATGCGGGTGCGGTCGCCGCGCAGGCGCTCGAGCAGGGAGCCGCCGGCCAGGGCGGTGCCCGGCTCGACGACGACCGGCGCGGTCACCGCGAGGGCGAGGCCGCCCCGGTCATCGGAGAGGCGGACGCGGATCGCGGAGACCTCCACGCCCAGCTCCTCGTGGACGATCGCCACGGCGGCGCGTTCGATGGAGCGGACGGTGATGGTGACGGTGCCCGCCACCGGCGATGCGGGACGCGTGTCGAGAGCGGTCACGGTGGGCTCCTAGCGGGAGGTGGTGCGGCCGCGGAACACGTCCACGAGGCTGCGCACGTCGAGTGTGCCGTCGGCGATGCGGGCGATCACGACGCCGAGGGCCATGAAGAGGGCGGTGAGGACGAGGCCCCAGAATCCGAACATCAGGGCCGCGAAGGCGAGGATCGCGCCGACCACGACACCGAGGACGGTGCTGCGGCCGCCGGGGGCGGTGGGCGCGGGGCGCTGGAAGTCGCTCATCGGACGCGGCTCTCGGTGGCCTCGTCGTCCTTGTCGTCGCCGGGGATGTGCACGTCGACGACGGCGACGTTGATCTCGGAGACGGCCATGCCGACGAGCTCGGTGATGGCCTCGGAGACGGCGGCGCGGACGGAGTCGGCGACCTTCTGCATCGGCACGGGGTACTCGACGACGATGGTCACGTCAGCCGCGACCTGGGTCTCGCCGACCTCGACGCTCACGCCCTGGGCGTGGTCGGCGCCGCCGACGGCCTGGCGGATCGCGCCGAAGGCACGGGCGGCGTTGTTGCCGAGGGCGAAGACGCCGGGCACCTGACGGGCCGCGATGCCAGCGACCTTGGCCACGACGCTGTCGTCGATGACCGTGGTGCCCTGAGCGGTGCCGGAGGTCCGCGAGCCGCCGAGGGTCGTGACCGTGTCGACGGAGGTCTTGTCGACGCGGGTGGTGGAGGGGGTGCGCGTGGTGTCGCTCATGAGGTCTCCTGGACGTCTCATCGGCTGCCGTTGCTGAGCAGACCGGGGTCGAAGGCCCGGCGGAAATCCGGTCGGGCTGTGCTTTCATGAGTGAGACGGAGCCCGGACGGCGTTCGTCACGGTGCTCGGCGGACTTTTTCCTGAGCGTCACCTGAGAGGCGGCCCGAGGCCGCGTGAGCGGAGAGGGAGGAGGCGCCGTGCCCGGACTGGAAGCGGCGAGCGACGCGCTGCTCGCCGAGCGCTCCGCCGAGGGCGACGTGCGCGCCTTCGAGGTGCTCGTCAAGCGGCACCAGTCGATCCTCCGCGCCTACGCCTGGCGCCTCACCGGCTCGCAGGCCGACGCCTCCGACGCCGTGCAGAACGCGCTGATCACGGTCTGGGCGCAGCTCCCGCAGCTCAAGGAGCCGGCGAGCGTGCGCAGCTGGATGATGCGGATCGTCAGCCGCTCCAGCGTCGACCTGCTGCGCCAGCGCCGCCCGACCGACGACGTCGACGCCGTGGAGCATCCCCCGGCCCGAGAGCCCGGCCCGTTCGAGGCCGCCGAGCAGAGCGACGCCATGCGGGCTCTCGCGCACGCCCTGTCCGAGCTGCCGGAGTCGCAGCGGCAGTGCTGGGTGCTGCGCGAGGTCGGCGGGGAGTCGTACAACGAGATCGCCGATCACCTCGGTCTCACGGTGACCGCCGTGCGGGGCAAGCTGGCCCGCGCGCGCGAGTCGCTGGTCGTGGCGATGGAGGACTGGCGATGAGGGAGCAGACGCGATGAACGCGGACCAGGGTCCCGGCGACGGGCCGGAGCGCGCGGGGGAGCACGACGTCGTGCTGCCGCCCGCGCTCGAGCAGGAGGCGGACGCGACGGAGCAGGAGGGCGACGGCATCGGCATCGACGAGCTGAGCGACTACCTCGACCGCGGGCGCACTCCGTACGACCCCGCCATCGAGGAGTCGCCGGAGCACCGGCGCACTCTGCGCGCCCTCGAGCGCGTGCGCGCCCTCTCCGGCGCGCTCATCGACGACGACGCCGCACGCCTGCCCGCGCCGGAGGAGAGCTGGTTCGGCTCGATCCTCACCCAGGTCCGCCGCGAGTCGCGGGCCGGACGCGACATCCCGCTGGCGAGCGTCCAGCCCGACGTGGCGCTCACGATCACCGAGGGAGCGGTCCGCGGACTCGTGCGCGAGGCTGGGGACAGCGTCGCCGGCGTGCTGGTCGGCCGCTGCCGCCTGGTCGGCGACATCGCCGAGCCGGGCGCGGAGGTCGTGGTGGAGCTGACGATCTCGGTCTTCTGGGGGGTGCCGATCGCCGAGGCGGCCCAGCAGGTGCGCGAGCGCGTGCACTCGCGGCTGCTGACCCAGACCGAGCTGCGGGTGTCGAGGATCGACGTCCGCGTGGAGGACGTCTACGTCCCCGGGACGGAGGAGTCGTGAGCGGCCTCGAGTCGGCGGCCCCGGTCGATCCGGTGTCCGCGCTCGCTGCGGAGCTGCGCGCCCTGGACGGCGTCGCGACCCTGATGCCGGCCAGGCCCGAGGTGCGCGACGTGCTCGCGCACGCGGCGACGGCGCTGAGCGCGACCGGGATCGTGGTCGAGCCGCTGGGCACCGCGAGCGGCGGCACGTTCGCCGATCCGGTTCTGGTCCGCGTCGCGGGGGACGAGGTGTCCGTGGCCGTCGACCTCTGCGTGACCGCGGAGGCGTCCGCGCCGGACGTGGCGCGCGCGATCGGAGCCGCGGTGCGCGAGTGGTGCGTCCGGGTGCATCCGGAGCTGCGGCCGCGGGTGACCGTCCGGGTCGCCGCGATCGACTAGCCGGATCGGGGAGCGGGCGCGGCTGTCCGCCGGGCGGGACGCCCCGCCGTGAGGAGCGGAGCCGGGCCGAGCGCTCTCGTGCTTCTCCGGAGTGCACCGTACCGACCGGAGCGACGGTGCTCCGGGCCGCCCGGGGTCGGTGTCCGCTCCGTCCTCCTTGAGGAGCTTCCCCCTCAGGCGCGCTCGGCGAGGAACGCGTCCGTCTCGGCCGCCGTCGGCGCGGACACCGCCGCTCCGGCGCGGGTGACCGAGATCGCCGCGGCCGCGCTCGCCCAGCGGGTGAGGGCGACCAGCTGCTCCGGATCGTCGAGCCGTGCTCCCGTGGCGGCGAGCCGGGCCGAGAAGGCGCCGCAGAAGGTGTCCCCGGCGCCGGTGGTGTCCACGGCCTCCACCCGGAAGGCCGGGGTGCGCACCGGCTCGCGGTCGCGGACCGCCACGACGACGCCGTCGGAGCCGAGGGTGACCAGCACGAGCGGCACCAGCGCGGTGAGGGCAGCGGCGAGCGCGTCGTCGTCGGCGGCGGTGATGCCGCGATCGGCGGCGAGATCGCGGGCCTCGTGCTCGTTGACGATCAGCACGTCGAGCACCGCCAGGAGCTCCTCCGGCAGCGGTCCGATCGGGGCGGCGTTCAGGATCGACACCGTGCCGCCGGCGCGCGCGGCGCGGGCCGCCTCCGTCACCGTCGCTGTCGGGATCTCGAGCTGGAGGAGCAGGGCGTCGGCCGCCGCCACCAGGGCCGACTCCTCGGCGGTCAATCCGACCAGGGCGGCGTTCGCTCCGGAGTCGACGACGATCGCGTTCTCCCCGCGCTCGTCCACGGTGATCTGCGCGGTGCCGGTGCGGACGTCGCCGCGGCGGGCGCGCAGCTCCAGCGGCTCCTCGCCGAGGACCGCGGCGAGCCGGTCTCCCGCCGAGTCGCGTCCGAGGCTCGTGACGAAGACGGTGCCGGGCTCGGTCCGTGCGGCCGCGACGGCCTGGTTGAGGCCCTTGCCGCCCGGGAAGGTGCTCGCGTCGAGGGCGAGCACCGTCTCTCCGGGAGCGGGGATGCGGGCGACCCGGTGGACGTGGTCGAGGTTGGCGCTTCCGAGCACGAGGAGGGGCATGCCCTCGACGTTAGAGCACGCGCAAGGGGGTCCGCCGCGGGCTCGGCCGCACCTACGGTGGAGGCATGGAAACTCGAATCCTCGGACGCACCGGCGCCCCCGTCTCCGTCGTCGGCCTCGGAACCTGGCAGCTCGGTGCCGACTGGGGGGACGTCGCCGAGACCGACGCCCTCGCCGTGCTCGACGCAGCGGTGGAGTCGGGAGTGACCCTCTTCGACACCGCCGACGTCTACGGCGACGGCCGCAGCGAGCGGACGATCGGCGCCTACCGCGCGGCGCACCCCGACGCGCAGGTCTTCGTCGCCACCAAGATGGGCCGTCGCGCGGAGCAGATCCCCGCCAACTACGTGCTCGACAACTTCCGCGCCTGGACCGACCGCTCGCGCGCCAACCTCGGCGTCGACACCCTCGATCTGGTGCAGCTGCACTGCCCGCCCACCTCCGTCTACTCCGACGACGCCGTCTACGACGCCCTCGACACCCTCGTCGCCGAGGGCGCGATCGCCGCCTACGGCGTCTCGGTCGAGCGCACGGAGGAGGCGCTGACCGCCATCGCCCGCCCGAACGTCGCGAGCGTCCAGATCATCCTGAACGCGTTCCGCCTCAAGCCGCTCGACGAGGTGCTGCCCGCCGCCCGCGAGGCCGGCGTCGGCATCCTCGCGCGCGTCCCGCTCGCCTCGGGCCTGCTCAGCGGCCGCTACACGACCGAGACCGTGTTCGCGCCGGAGGACCACCGCAGCTACAACCGCGACGGCTCCGCCTTCGACGTCGGCGAGACCTTCTCGGGCGTCGACTTCGCGACCGGCGTGGAGGCCGCGCAGGAGTTCTCCCGCCTCGCCGACGACCACGGCCTCGCCCCCGCGGCGGCCGCGCTCGCCTGGATCATCCAGCAGGAGGGCGTCACCTCGGTGATCCCCGGCGCCCGCTCGCCCGAGCAGGCCCGCGCCAACGCGGCCGCCGCCTCCGCCGCGCCCCTCGGCCCCGCCTTCATGGAGGCCGTGAACGCCCTCTACGACACCCACTTCCGCCCCGCCGTCCACCCGCGCTGGTAGCCGGCCCTTTCCTCACCGCCGCTGAGTCGCCCGAGAAGGCTCGTTCTCCTGGGCGGGAACGAGCCTTCTCGGGCGACTGAGCGCAGCGCCTAGGAGTTCAGCGCCGCGTCCACGATCGTGCGCGCCTCGGCCTGGACCTCGTGCAGGTGGTCGAGGCCGCGGAAGCTCTCGGCGTAGATCTTGTAGACGTCCTCGGTGCCGGAGGGGCGCGCGGCGAACCAGGCGTCCTCGGTGACGACCTTGACGCCTCCGACGGCCGCGCCGTTGCCGGGCGCCTTCGAGAGCTTCGCGGTGATCTCGGACCCGGCGAGGGTCGTCGCCGCGATCGCGTCGCCGTCCAGCTTGCCGAGGGCCGCCTTCTGCGCCTTCGTCGCCACCGCGTCTACGCGCTCGTAGACCGGGTCGCCGAAGCGCTCGGTCAGCTCGCGGTAGAGCGCCGACGGGCTCTTCCCGGTGACCGCCACGATCTCGGAGGCGAGCAGCGCGAGGAGGATGCCGTCCTTGTCGGTGGTCCAGACGGTGCCGTCGAAGCGGAGGAACGAGGCGCCCGCGGACTCCTCGCCCCCGAAGCCGACCGAGCCGTCGACCAGCCCGGGGACGAACCACTTGAAGCCCACCGGGACCTCCCAGAGGCGCCGGCCCAGCGACTCCGCGACCCGGTCGATGATCGAGGAGGAGACCAGCGTCTTGCCGATCGCCGCGTCCTCGCGCCAGCCGGTGCGGTGGCGGTAGAGGTAGTCGATTGCGACGGCCAGGTAGTGGTTGGGGTTCATCAGCCCGCCGTCGGGGGTGACGATGCCGTGCCGGTCCGCGTCGGCGTCGTTGCCGGTGAGGATGTCGAAGTCGCCGGCGCGCGCGACCACCGAGGCCATCGCGCTGGGGGAGGACGGGTCCATCCGGATCTTGCCGTCCCAGTCGAGGGTCATGAAGCCCCAGGCCGGGTCGACCTCCCCGTTCACCACGGTCAGGTCGAGGCCGTGCATCTCGGCGATCAGCTGCCAGTAGTGCACGGAGGCGCCGCCGAGGGGGTCGGCCCCGATCCGCACGCCGGCCTTCCGGATCGCGTCGAGGTCGATGATGTTCGCCAGGTCCGCGACGTAGTGCGTGCGGTAGTCGTAGGTCTCGACCGCGGAGGGCTCGGCCGAGGTCACGCCGCGGTTGCCGTCGGCGATGAGCTCGTTGGCCCGGTCGGCGATCCAGGTCGTCGCGTCGGAGTCGGCGGGGCCGCCGTGCGGCGGGTTGTACTTGAAGCCGCCGTCGCGGGGCGGGTTGTGCGAGGGGGTCACCACGATGCCGTCGGCCCGGTCGGTGTGAGCGGGGTCGTTGTTGTAGCGGAGGATCGCGTGGCTGAGCGCCGGGGTCGGCACGAAGTCGTCGAACTCGTCCACGAGCACGCGGACCTGGTTGCCCACCAGGACCTCGAGGGCGGTGGTGAGGGCCGGGCGGGAGAGCCCGTGCGTGTCGGCGCCGATGAACAGCGGGCCGGTGATGCCCTGCTCGGTCCGGTACTCGACGATCGCCTGGGTGACGGCGGCGATGTGGTCCTCGTTGAAGGCCGTGTCGAACGAGGATCCGCGGTGGCCCGAGGTTCCGAACACCACCTTCTGAGCCGGGTCGGAGACGTCCGGCTTCTTCTCGTAGTACGCCCTCACGAGGGCCTCGACGTCGATGAGATCGGAGGCCTGTGCCGGCTTCCCTGCGCGATCGGTCATGCGGTCCATAGTGGCAGTCCGGCCCCCTCCAGGGGTACCGCGGCTGGCTAGGCTTGCGCCATGCCCGACAGCGCCCCCGAGACCCGTGCCTACAGCTATCTCGGGCCCAGCGGCACGTTCACGGAGGCGGCCCTCGCGCAGGTCCCGGAGGCGCGCGGACAGCTGTGGCGCAGCGTCGCGAACGTGGGGGAGGCGCTGAGCGATCTGGTCACCGGACGCAGCGACGGCGCGGTGATCGCGATCGAGAACTCGGTCGAGGGCGGAGTGACGGCCGCGCAGGACGCGCTGGCGCGGATCCCGGGGCTGCGCATCGTCGGCGAGTACCTGGTGCCGGTGTCGTTCATCCTGGTCGGCCGCCCGGGGACGAGCCTCGAGGAGGTGCGCACCGTCGCCGCGCACCCCGTCGCCTACGGACAGTGCCGGGTGTGGCTCGACCGCGAGATCCCCAGCCACGAGCACCTGCCGGCCTCCAGCAACGTCCAGGCCACCGTCGACCTGCTGGGCGGATCGCCCGCGGACGCGGCCATCGCCCCTCCCGGGATCGTCGCCCACCACGACGTCGTGGTGCTGGCGGAGCGGATCGGCGACAACCCGAACGCCGTCACGCGCTTCGTGCACGTCTCGCGCTCGCACGCGCTGCCCGAGCCGACCGGCGCCGACAAGACCAGCGTGATCGCCGAGCTCCCGGCCGACCAGCCGGGCGCCCTGCTCGACATGCTCGAGCAGTTCGCGACCCGCGGGGTGAACCTGAGCATGATCCAGTCGCGGCCGATCGGCGATGCCCTCGGCCGGTACCGGTTCGTCATCGACCTCGACGGGCACGTCCAGGACGAGCGGGTCGCCGACGCGCTGATGGGGCTGCGGCGCTTCAGCCCGAAGGTGATCTTCCTCGGCTCGTATCCGCGCGCTGACCGCCGCCCGGTCACCTCCGTGCGACGCTACGACGACGAGGTGTTCCTCGAGGCCCGCGACTGGCTGCGCGGGATCCTCTCCCACGAGCCGGAGGTCGACGATGACCGGGGACGACGATGACGGGTCGCGACGATGACTGACGACGACGAACGGGTCGACCCGCGCTACGACCCGGCCTTCCAGCGCGGGTTCTCGGGACCGGTGGAGCGTCTGAGAGGCGACGAGCGGGCGTTCGCGAGGCCCGGCTCGGGTGCCGCCCCCGGCGCTCCCGCCGCCACGTCCGGAGCCGCCGCTCGTCCCGCGCTCCCGGAGTCGCGCGTGGTCCGCCCCGGCTCCTCGTCCGTGCCCGGACCGCGCCGCATCATGGCCCTGCCCGATATCGCCGGAGCCGCCGAGGGCCGGCGGTCGCACCGCCTCGGCGCCGAGACCGCGCCCGCACCCCTGCCGGAGCCGGCCGCCGACCCCGCTCCCGCTGCTCCCGCCGAGCCCGTGCGCGAGGCGCCCCTGCTGCGGAACCCGTGGCTCCTCGTGCTCCTGGTCGCCGGCCTCGCGGGGACCCTGATCGGCCTCGCGCTCCTCTACACCGGCTACTCCTCGCCGCCTCCGCCCTACTACGGCGACTCCGACGTGCCCTCGCCCGCGTGGATCCAGCGGCAGCTCCTCTACTACTCCTGCATCCCCCTGCTGGGCTGCCTGCCGGCGTCGCTGCTGCTGGCGGTCGGAGTGGCCGCGCTGCGGTGGCGCGGCGTCGCCGTGCGGCCCCGCGCCGAGGAGCCGCGCGAGTCCGCGCAGCTCCTCGAGGCCGAGGCTCAGACTCCGGACGCGCCGAAGAGCAGGCCGAGGAGGTAGGTCACCAGGGCCGCGCCGTAGCCGATCCCGAGCTGGCGCAGCGCCCGGGCCAGCGGCGGGGCGCCTGAGAGCAGCCCGACGACCGCGCCGGTGGCGAGCAGGGCGATGCCCACGAGCACGCAGGCGACGACCACCGCGGCGAGCCCCGTCAGGCCGAGCAGGTAGGGCAGCACCGGGATGATCGCGCCCGAGGCGAAGAAGCAGAAGCTCGACAGCGCCGCGCCCATCCCCGTGCCGATCGACTCGTGCTCGTCGACGTCGGGGTCTCCTGCGGGACCGCCCAGCGTGATGGGGGAGGTGACGGCGCCGCCGCGCAGGCCCGTGAAGACGGAGGCGGCACGCGCGTCGGCCTGCTCCTGGGTCATCCCGCGAGCGCGGTAGACCAGGGCGAGCTCGTTCGCGTCGACGTCCAGATCGGGGACGATGCGGTTCGCGTCGAGGTCCGGGCTGGAGGCCGAGAGCAGCTCGCGCTGCGAGCGCACCGAGACGAACTCGCCCGCGCCCATCGAGAGGGCGCCGGCGAGCAGGCCCGCGATGCCCGTGAACAGGACGACCCCCGTCCCGACTCCGCTCGCTCCCACTCCGAGCACGAGGGCGAGGTTCGAGACCAGGCCGTCGTTCGCTCCGAAGACCGCCGCGCGGAACGTCCCGGAGAGGCGGTTGCGACCGCGCTCGGCGAGCCCGCGGACGACCTCGCCGTGGATCCGCTCGTCGGCGGCCATCGCCTCGGTGGCGTCGTCGTCGTCGGCGTAGGGGGAGCGGGCCTCGGCGCGCTGGATCAGGGCGAGGACGAACACGGAGCCGAAGCGGCGGGTGAGGAAGCCCAGGAAGCGCGTGCGGAGGTCCGGGCGGGGCGCGGGCTCCGCCGCGGAGCCGAGCAGCTCGCGCCAGTGCTCCTCGTGGCGTCCCTCGGCCACGGCGAGCGCGAGCAGGATCTCCCGCTCCTCGCCGGAGCGGCGGCCGGCGAGGTCGCGGTACACGGAGGCCTCGGCGAGCTCGTCGGCGAGGTAGCGGCGCCAGCGGCGCACCTGGGCGGGACTGGGGGTGGGGGCGGTGGTCGCCATGCGATCTCCTGGCTCAGGTCCGCCGACCCGCGCGAGAGGACCGGTCAGGACGTGCGTCGACTGACCGAAGGTCTCGTTCGCCCCGGCCGGAGCCGGGGTGGAGCGCCGGGCCCGGATCGTCCCGGACCAGCATGTCGACGCGCCTCGTCGTCCGCTCGGCGGACGGTGGGAACTACTCCCCTTCGCGGGGACCACCGTAGCCGAGATCGGAGGAGAACGCCCGGCCGATCCGCGGGCCGTCGGGCGGACGTCCGCCCGGCCCGGGGCCGGAGCGTCGTCGCGCACGCTCGCGCCGGGTCAGAGCGAGGCGGTCGCCCGGGCGGCGCGGCGGGCCTGGCGCTCGTGCTCGGCGTCCAGGAGCGTGCGCGTGGCGGGGACCGCCAGGAACTCGACCAGGGTGTCCGTCTCCTCGACGATGCGCTCGGCGCGGCCGAGCGGGTCGGTGCGCAGGAGGCGGCGGGCGGCGGACGCGACGTGCGCCGGCTTCGCCGCCAGGGCGCGCACGCGCTCGTCGACGCGACCGGCGAGGTCGGCGCGCGGCACGACCTCGGTCACGAGCTGCCACTCCAGCGCTTCGGCCGCGCGGACCGGGCGGCCCGACAGCACGAAGTCCAGGGCGCGGCGGCGGCCGACGACGCGGGGGAGCGCGGCGGTGACTCCGACGTCCGGGACGAGCCCGACGTCGCCGTACGCGCTGAGGAAGAGGGCGGCGGGAGTCGCGATCACGATGTCGGCGGCCAAAGCGAAGGCGATGCCGGCGCCGGCGACCATGCCGTCGATCGCGCAGACGACGACGGCGCGGCTGTCCTCGAGCAGGCGGATCACCTGGGCGGTCGTGGTCGCGACGTCGCGCAGGTAGTGGTCCGGGTCCTCGGACCCCATGATCGCCGAGATGTCGCCGCCCGTGCAGAACGCGCGGCCGGCCGCGGCGATCACGATGACGGAGCAGCCGGCGTCGGCGTCGAGGTCGGCGACGGTGCTCAGCAGCAGTCGCGCGGTGCCGAGGTCGATCGCGTTGAGGGCGTCGGGGCGGTTGAGGGTGATCCGGGCGACGGAGCCGTCGCGCTCGAGGACGACGCCGGGGGTCGCGTCGATGAGGGGGGTGGCGTGCATGGAAGAGCCTTCAGGGGAGCAGGGGTGTCGAACGCGGGGGGACGTTCTCGGGGGACGACTCACATTCGCAGCCGTCCGCGCGATCGGATGCCTCCTCGCGGCCGATGCTCAGCCGGTCCCGGGGGTACGCGCGGGCGGCGGCCCGTCCCGGCCCTCCTCTACACTGCTGGGGTGATTGATCCCGTACTTCTGCGCGAGAACCCGGACGTCCTGAAGCGCTCGCAGGAGGCGCGCGGCGACTCCGTCGAGCTGGTCGACGAGGCGCTCGAGGCCGACCGCGTGCGCCGTGCGGCGATCACCGAGGCGGAGCGGCTCCGGGCCGAGCAGAACGCCTTCGGCAAGACCGTCGCCAAGGCTCCGAAGGACGAGAAGGCGGCCCTCGTCGCCGAGGCCCAGCGCCTCGCCGCCGCCGCCAAGCAGGCCCAGCAGGAGGCGTCCGAGGCCGACGACGCCTTCACCGTGCTGGTGAAGCGCATCGCCAACCCGATCATCGAGGGCGTCCCCGCGGGCGGCGAGGAGTCGTTCGAGCTCGTCAGGACGGTCGGCGAGCGCCCCGTCTTCGACTTCGCCCCGCGCGACCACCTCGAGCTCGGCGAGCTGCTGGACGGCATCGACATGCAGCGCGGCGCGAAGGTCAGCGGCGCGCGCTTCTACTTCCTCAAAGGCCTGGTCGCCCGCCTCGAGATCGCGCTGATGAACCTGGGCCTCGAGAAGGCGCTCGCCGCCGGCTTCACCCCGCTGATCACGCCGACCCTCGTGCGCCCCGAGATCATGGACGGCACCGGCTTCCTCGGCGAGCACGACGACGAGGTGTACCGCCTCCGCGACGACGACCTCTACCTCACCGGCACCAGCGAGGTCGCCCTCGCCGGCTACCACGCCGACGAGATCCTCGACCTCTCCGGCGGCGCGAAGCGCTACGCGGGCTGGAGCACCTGCTACCGCCGCGAGGCGGGCTCGGGCGGGCGAGACACCCGCGGCATCATCCGCGTGCACCAGTTCAGCAAGCTCGAGATGTTCGTCTACACCCTCCCCGAGGACGCCGAGGCGGAGCACGCGCGCCTGCTCTCGTACCAGGAGGACGTCCTGCAGAGCCTCGGCCTGCACTACCGCGTCATCGACACGGCGGCCGGCGACCTCGGCCAGAGCGCGGCGCGCAAGTTCGACGTGGAGGCGTGGGTCCCCACGCAGGAGACCTACCGCGAGCTGACCTCGACCTCGAACTGCACCACGTTCCAGGCCCGCCGCCTCGACACCCGCTACCGCACCGAGTCGGGGAGGACGGCTCCGGTCGCCACCCTCAACGGCACGCTCGCGACCACCCGCTGGATCGTCGCCCTCCTCGAGACCCACCAGCGGGCGGACGGCTCGGTGCTCGTCCCCGAGGCGCTGCGGCCCCACCTCGGCGGCCTCGAGGTGCTCGAGCCCGTCGCATGAGCGCGGCCCGCGCCTCCGGCCGCCGCCTCGTCGCCCTCGACATCGACGGCACCGTCATGCACGAGGACGGCACCATCGCCCGCGCGGTGACGGACGCGATCACCCGCGTGGCCGCCCAGGGCGACGAGGTGATGCTCGCCACCGGGCGCTCGCCCTCCTCCACCCTGCCGGTCGTCGAGCGCCTCGGGATCTCGCCCGAGTACGTGATCTGCTGCAACGGAGCGGTCACGCTCCGTCGGGACGAGTCCGGTGCCTACGTCCCCGAGACGGTCGAGACCTTCGACCCGACGGAGGTCCTGGAGACCATCCGCCGCTCCCTCCCCGACGCGCACTACGCCGTCGAGGACGCGGACGGCGCCTTCTTCTACACCGAGGCGTTCCCGGGCGGTGCCGTGATGGGTGCCGAGACGACCCACGTCCCCTTCGAGGAGCTGCTCGGTCGGCTGTGCACCCGCGTCGTCGTGATCTCGCCCGAGACCGGGATCGAGGAGTTCACCTCGCTGGTCGAGGAGATGGGCCTGCACCAGGTCAGCTACGCGATCGGCTGGACCGCCTGGCTCGACATCGCCCCGCACGGCGTCAACAAGTCCACCGCGCTCGAGGTCGTCCGCGAGGAGCTGGGCATCGAGCGGAGCGACGTGGTCGCGCTGGGCGACGGCCGCAACGACATCGAGATGCTCACCTGGGCCGCCGCCGAGGGCGCAGGGCTCGCGATGGGGCAGGCGCCCGACGAGGTGCGGGCCGTGGCCTCCGCCGTGATCCCCTCGGTCCACCAGGACGGCGTGGCGGTCGCGCTCTCGGCGCTGCGCTGACCACGGTCCCGCGCGCTCGGCGGTTACTATCGGGTGTCGCTCCTGCGGGAGCGGCCGGGAGGGCTGTCCGAGCGGCCGATGGAGCCAGTCTTGAAAACTGGTGGGCGGAAACGTCTCGTGGGTTCGAATCCCACGCCCTCCGCCACGCCGTCCGCCACGCCGTCCCGTTCTTCGCGTCGCTTCCCGCCGGCGCCTTCCGACGCCCGTCCTGGCGCGCGACGACGGAGGCCTGCCCGCTCTCCTTCGGAACGCGCCAGCCCTCTGTATAGGATTGCGCGACGCCCGGGATCGACGCCCGGCCCTCACCTCCGCACCACTGACGCCTCGACACCGGGAGACGGATGCGCCGCACGGGCCCTTCGATACAGACTCGCGACACTCCGCGCACGCCGCGCCCCTTCGTGCGGCACGGCCGCCAGAAGCGGCACACCCTCGCGCGGACCCTGGTGAAGGGAGCCGCCCTCGTGGGCGGTGTCGGCGTGGTCGCCTCGGTGTCGGTGGTCGCGATCGCGGCGACGCTGATCGTCCAGTCCGTGCAGCCCTCGGTCGACCTGCACCCGGGCGCGGCCGGCTCCAGCGTCGAGGCCGGAGGCGCCCCGGAGATCGGCGCACTGGAGGGCGGCTTCAACGTCCTCGTCGTCGGCAGCGACTCGCGGAAGGGCCAGGGCGACGCCTACGGCGACCCCGATGAGGAGACGAGCGTCCTCAACGACGTCAACATGCTGATGCACGTCTCGGCCGACCACAGCAACGCGACGGTCGTGAGCTTCCCCCGCGACATGTACGTCGACATCCCGGAGTGCGTGAACGCCGCCACGGGTGAGACGATCCCCGCCCGGTACGACACCAAGATCAACGAGGCGATGGGCAGCGACGTCAGCCTCGGCTGCGTGGCAGGGGTCGTCGAGGACCTCATGGGCGTCCGGGTCGACTACGGCGCGGTCGTGCAGTTCAACGGCGTGATCGAGATGTCGAACGCGGTCGGCGGAGTCGACGTCTGCGTCGCGACCGAGATCGCGGACCCCTACACGAACACCTACCTCGAGCCGGGCGTGCACTCGCTCGAGGGCATGGCGGCGCTGCAGTTCCTCCGCAGCCGCCACGGCATCGGCGACGGCAGCGACCTGACCCGCATCAGCAACCAGCAGGTCTTCCTCTCGGCGCTCGTGCGCCGGATCAAGAGCGCGGACACCCTCCTCAACCCGGTCGCGCTCTACGGGCTCGCGAAGGCGGCGCTCGGCAACATGACGCTCTCGACCGGTCTCGACAACGTGAACACGATGGTCCAGATGGGACTCGCGCTGAAGGACGTCGACCTCGCGGACGTCGTCTTCGCGCAGTACCCGACCGGGGCGACTCCGAGCGGAGTGGAGCCGGACCGCGCCGCGGGCGACGTCCTGGCGAGCGCCCTGCAGACCGATCAGCCCATCGCCATCACCGGCGGCACGGGGGCCGGCGCGACCGTGGAGGGCGAGGCCGCGGCTCCGGCCGACACCGCCGCTCCGTCCGGCCCGGCGACCGCGGATCCGCTGGCGACGGCCGAGGCGGCACCCGGCACTCCTGCACCCGGCACTCCTGCAGCGACTCCCGAGGACGGATCCAAGGTTGCCCTGCCAGAATCGGTCACCGGCCAGAGCGCCGACCAGCAGACCTGCTCGGTCGGCTTCTTCGGCTGAGCCGAGGTCGGGCGGCACCACGGGTGCTCTCCACCTCGCGCGCTGACTCCGGGACGACACGCGTCCCGCAGCCGAGAGAGAGTACGACCCGATGAGCGAACGCGCGTCCACCCGGACCACAGCAGCACGGCACGGCCGCCTGCGCCGCCCGAGCGGCGTGCGCTTCGCCGCGCGGGTCCTCGCGGCCTGCGTGGGCGTCGGCGTGCTCAGCGCGGTCTGCATCGTGGCGATCGCCGCCTCGCTGATCGCCGGGAGCGCGCGTCCCTCCGTCGACCTCGGGATCGACTCGGGCGGGGGCGACGTGCCCGGGATCGGGGCGATCGAGGGCGGCGTCAACATCCTGCTCGCCGGCAGCGACAGCGCCGACGGATCGGCCGCCGGGGCCTACGGCGAGCGTGCCGAGAACCTCAACGACGTCACGATGCTCATGCACATCTCGGCCGACCACTCGACCGTGGAGGTCGTCAGCTTCCCCCGCGACCTCTACGTCCCGATCCCCTCCTGCACCGACCCGGCCACCGGCGCCGTCTCGGACGCGGTGGACTCGGCGAAGATCAACACCTCGCTCGAGGCCGGCGGGCTGGCGTGCACCGTGCAGACGGTCGAGCAGCTGACCGGGCTCGAGATCCCCTACGCGGCGCTCATCCAGTTCGAGGGCGTCATCGAGATGTCGAACGCGGTCGGCGGAGTCGACGTCTGCGTCGCCACCCCGATCCAGGACGAGTACACGGGGTTGAACCTCGACGCGGGCACGCACACGCTCGTCGGCGCCGAGGCGCTGGCGTTCCTCCGCACCCGGCACGGCGTCGGCGACGGCAGCGACCTCACCCGCATCTCGAGCCAGCAGGTGTACCTCTCATCGCTGGTGCGCAAGGTGAAGAGCGCGTCGACGCTCTCGAACCCGGTGAACCTCTACGGCCTCGCGAAGGCGGCCGTCTCGAACATGCAGCTCTCCACCTCGCTCGAGAACGTGAACACCCTCGTGTCGATCGGCCTCGCGGTGAAGGACGTCGACCTCGCGAACGTGGTCTTCGTGCAGTACCCGACCTTCATCGACGGCAACGGCGTGTACCCCAGCGAGGACGCGGCGGCGGCGCTGAACGCGGCGCTCCTCGCCGACCAGCCGATCGCGCTGAGCGGCACCACCGGCGGCGGCTCGCAGTCGACGGGGGAGGAGCCCGGGGCGACCAACGCTCCGGCGGCCACGGAGTCGCCGGCCACCGACGCCCCCGCGACCGACGCCCCCGCGACGAGCGCACCCGACGGGCCGGTCACCCTCCCGAGCGACGTCTCCGGGCAGACCGCACAGCAGGAGACCTGCACGATCGGCCGGCCCCTGTCGGACCAGTAGGCGGCTTCTCGCCTTCCCGCGGAGGGGCGGGCGCCCGTGTCGCGAGGCCCTCGCGGGTGCGGTTATGATGGTCGTCGTGCGTCCGCCAGCGGGCGCTCGGGAGTCGTCGCATAGTCCGGTCGAGTGCACCACCCTGCTAAGGTGGAGAACCCTTTATTGGGTTCCGTGGGTTCAAATCCCACCGACTCCGCATCGTCCGAAGGCCCCGCTCAGGCGGGGCCTTCGTCGTTCCCGGCGGTGACTGCGCCTGCCGCAGTTCCGGCGTCTCCCGGCGGTGCCGGTGTCGCCGCAGTGCCGGGGTCTCGCGGTGCCGGAGCCTTCCGGCCGGTGCTCCGCCGCTCGCGCGCGGCGTCGGCGGCCGATGCGACCCGGCGCCTCAGCCGGCCGGGATCCGCCGCCGATCCGCCGGGCGGGTGCGCTCCCGGAGCGGCTACCCTGATCGGATGCCCAGCCCGATCCTCGACGCCCTGTCCGCCCCTCCCGCGCGGAGGGACGTCGCCTCGATCCGGGGTGCTCTCGCCGAGGTCGCGATCGGCGACTCGGTGCGCGTCCTCGTCCGCTCCCCGCGCTACGGCCTTTACGGGATCGAGGGGGTCGTCCGGCAGGCCGTCGGCGGCGAGCTCGTCGTCGCGGACGTCTTCCTCGGCACGGGGACCGAGATCCAGAGCATCGCCCTGGCTCCGGACGCTGACGAGGTCGGCGGGGAGCGCTCGGCCGAGGGACTCGAGCACGGGGATCCGGTGCGCGTGGCGTTCTCGACTCCGGCGCTCGGGTCGTTCACGATCACGGGCCCGCTGACGGCCGGCGGCCGCGACGGGTTCCTCCTCGTCGGCAGCTGGATCGTCGCGGACGGCGGCGAGCCCGGCCGCCACGTCGACCGCATCGAGCGCCTGACGGACGTCGGCGTCCACGAGAAGCACGTCCCCGGGCGCCGCTCCGCGGTCGAGGAGTAGCCCCTCAGCTCTGGCAGTTCGGGCACCAGTAGGTGACCCGCAGCTGCAGCTCGTCGTCGCCGAGCTCGCCGCGCTCGATCGGAGTGCCGCAGCGCCGGCACGGCTTGCGGTCGCGGCCGTAGACCCAGAGCTGCTGGCCCGGGCGCAGGTTGCCGGTCGTCGTGCGCTCGATCCGCTCGCGGTTCACGGTGATGAGCCGCTTCGCGAGCGCGATGGTGCGCACGAGGTCGCCGCTCCCGCCGACCGGGCGCGTGGGCAGCACGCCGCGCAGGAAGCACAGCTCGGCGCGGTAGACGTTGCCGAGTCCGGCCATGATCCGCTGGTCGAGCAGCGCGAGCCCGATCGGCCGCTCCGGATCGGCGGACAGGCGTCGCAGCGCCTCGTCCGCGTCCCAGTCGGCGCCGAGCAGATCGGGGCCGAGATAGCCGACCACGTCCTCCTCGGCCGAGCGCGGGACGATCTCGAGGAGCCCGAGCTCGAAGCCGACCGCCTGCCAGTCCTCGGTCTCGAGGACGATCCGGGCCTGGAACGCCGGCCGGTGCCACTTCGGCCGCTCGCCCTCGCCGCGGGCGTAGAGGTGCCAGCTCCCCTCCATCTTGAGGTGGGAGTGGATCAGCGCGTCGCCGACCCGCATCAGCAGGTGCTTGCCGCGGGGGACGACCTCGTCGATCGTCTCGCCGGTGAGGTCGACCGTCGCGTACTTCGGCACGCGGACGTCGCACCGGGTCAGGACCTCGCCGTCCAGCGCCTCGGCGAGGTTGTGGGCGGATCGGTAGACGGTGTCACCCTCGGGCACGCGGGCTCCCTCCGGCGCTCACGAGCGCATCCTCAGGCCGCGCGGATTCGCGACGAAGCCGGCGGCGACGAGGGCGTCGCCGAAGGGCGTGCCGAGCGCGAAGACGCCGTCGATCTTCTCGACGGTCAGCTTCTCGACCCCGCGGGAGCGGACGAGCTGCGAGAGGGCGCCGGCCGCGTCGGCGAGGGCCGCCTCGTCGGCGGTGAAGGTGAGGGCGGTCTTGCCGCCGCGCTCGAGGTAGACCGCGAGCGCTCCGTCGACGACGGCGACCAGCGCGCCGGCCTTCCGACCGGGGCGGTGCCCCTCGCCCTGCGGCCACGGCAGAGCGGCGCCGAACGGATTGGCGGGGTCGGTCGCCGCCAGCGCGAGCACCGGTCGTGAGCGCTCCTGCGCCTCGTCCTGCGAGGCGAACGTGCGGAGCCGGTCGACGCTGCCGGCGGTGCCGAACTGCGCTGCTCCCAGCTTCTCGATGAAGTAGCCCCTCCGGGCGCGGCCCTGCTGCTCGAAGCCGCTCAGCACCTTGTAGGCGAGGGCGAAGCCGCCCAGGACGCCCTCGGCCTGCACGGAGCCGCGGGTGACGATCCCGTACCGCTCGAGCAGCGTCTCGCCGAGCGCGTGCCCGCGGATCGTCGCGTCCGACTCCGCGAGCGGCACGATCGACCAGCGGCCGCCGGCGGTCGGCGGCCCCACGCGGGTGGCCATCGTGGGGCGGGCGGTCATCCGGCCCCGGGGCGCGCGGGCGCGGGCGGGGGCGCGCGGCTGGCGGTGGGCGCCGCCGGTCGAGCCGACGAGGGTGCGCAGCGGCGCCAGGGTGTCGTTCGTGACGAGCCCGGCCCAGACCAGCTCCCACAGGGCCTCGACGAGGCCCGCGTCGTCGGTGGAGCCGACCGCGTCGGAGAGCTGGCGGAAGAAGTAGCCGCCGCCCGAGCCGAGCACGCCGACGATCTCCTGCTGGAGCTCGGTCAGGGTCACGGACTCGGCGGCGGGGACGGGGAGGGTCAGCCCTGCCGTGTCGGCGAGATGGAGGCTCACCCAGCCGTCGTTGCCGGGCAGGGTGCCCGCGCCGGCCCAGAGGACCTCGCCGGTCGCGGTGAGCTCGTCGAGCATCGCGGGGGAGTAGTCGCGCACCCGGGCGGGCAGGATCAGCGACTCCCAGGCGGACGCGGGGATGGGCGCGCCGGCCAGCTGGTCGATCACGGAGGCCACGCCGTCGATGCCGCGGAGCGAGCCGCCGACGTGCTGCCAGGCGGGGAGGAAGCGGGCGTACGCGGCCGCGTCCACCGGCTCCACCTCCTTGCGGAGCGCGGCGAGAGAGCGGCTGCGCAGGCGGCGCAGCACCTCGGCATCGCACCACTCGGTCCCGGTGCCTGTGGGGCGGAACTCGCCCTCCGAGACGCGGCGCTCGCCCGCGAGGCGGCGCAGGGTGTCGGTGACGACCGCGACTCCGAGGCCCAGGCGGGTGGCGACGGCGGCGGCGGTGAAGGGGCCGTGGGTGCGCGCGTAGCGGGCGACGAGGTCGCCGAGCGGATCGCGGACCGGGTCGATGAAGGCGACGGGGACGCCGATCGGCAGGGGCACGCCGAGAGCGTCGCGGAGCCGGGAGGCGTCCTCCATCGCGGCGTACCGCTGCTCACCGCCGAGGCCCACGGGCAGGACGCGCTTGGCCTTCACGAGCGCGGCCACGTCGGCCTCGAGCACCGCGCGCTCGATCGCGGGCGCCTTCGCGACGTCCGCCGAGGCGACCGACTCGTCGACCAGGCGCTCCCCGAGCTCGTCGAGCGTCAGCGGGCCGAGCAGCCGGAGCAGGTCGGCGGCGCCCTCGAGCCCGCGGAGGCGGCGCTCGGGCTCGACGCGCTGCAGCTCGCGCTCGATCTGCGCGAGGACGGCCGGGTCGAGCAGCTCGCGCAGCTCCGCCCGGCCGAGCAGCTCGCCGAGGAGCGTCGCGTCGACCGAGAGCGCCGCGGCACGGCGCTCGGCGAGCGGGCTGTCGCCCTCGTACATGAAGGCCGCGACGTAGCCGAAGAGCATGGACCGCGCGAACGGACTGGCGGTCGGCGTCTCGACCTCGAGGATCCGCAGCTCGCGCCCGTCCAGCCGCGCGGCGAGCCGGAGCAGCGCGGGCAGGTCGTAGACGTCCTGGAGGCACTCGCGGACGGTCTCGAGGATGATCGGGAAAGTCGGGTAGGTGCGGGCGACGTCGAGCAGCTGCGCCGCCCGCTGCCGCTGCTGCCAGAGCGGGGAGCGCTTGCCCGGGTTGTACCTCGGGAGCAGGAGCGCCCGCGCCGCGCACTCGCGGAACCGGGCGGCGAAGAGGGCGGAGCCGCCGACCTCGCTCGTGACCAGCTGCTCCAGCTCCTCGCGCTCGAACAGGAACAGCTCGGAGCCCGGCGGCTCCGACTCGGTGTCGGGGATCCGCACGACGATGCCGTCGTCCCCGGCCATCGCCGCTCCGTCGACGCCGTGCCGCTCGCGGACGCGGGCGCCGATGGCGAGCGCCCACGGCGAGTGCACCTGCATCCCGTACGGGGAGTGCAGCACCAGCCGCCAGTCGCCCAGCTCGTCGCGGAAGCGCTCGAGCACGAGGGTGCGGTCGTCCGGGATCTGCCCGGTGGCCAGGCGCTGCTCGTCGAGGAAGGAGAGGAGGTTGTTGGTCGCGTACTCGTCGAGCCCGGCCGCCGTGCAGCGCTCGCGCGCCGTCTCGGGGGCGGCGGCGCCCACCTCGCGGGTGAACGCCCCGATCGCCTCGCCGAGCTCGGCGGGGCGCCCCTGCGAGTCGCCCTTCCAGAACGGGAGGCGCCCGGGCTCGCCGAACGCCGGCGTCACGATCACGCGGTCGTAGGTGATCTCCTGGATGCGCCAGCTGGTGGCTCCGAGCGCGAAGACGTCGCCGACGCGGGACTCGTAGACCATCTCCTCGTCGAGCTCTCCGACGCGGTTGCCGGTCGAGCCCGGCTCGCCGACCATGAACACGCCGAAGAGCCCGCGGTCGGGGATGGTGCCGCCGCTGGTGACGGCGAGGCGCTGGGCGCCGGGCCGGCCGGTGAGCGTGTTCGCGTCGCGGTCCCAGACGAGGCGCGGCCGCAGCTCCGCGAACTGGTCGGAGGGGTAGCGGCCCGAGAGGAGGTCGAGGGTCGCCTCGTAGGCGGAGCGGGGCAGGGACACGAAGGGGGCGCTGCGGCGGACGGTGTCGAACCAGTCGTCCACGTCGAGGCTCTCGAGGGCGGTCGCGGCGACGGTCTGCTGCGCGAGGATGTCGAGCGGGTTCGCGGGGACGGCGATCGCCTCGATCAGGCCCGAGCGCATCCGCTCCGTCGTCACGGCGGAGTGGAGAAGGTCGGCCCGGTGCTTGGGGTAGAAGGACCCGCGCGAGACCTCGCCGACCTGGTGGCCGGCTCGACCCACGCGCTGCAGGGCGCTCGCGACCGAGGGCGGCGTCTCGACCTGGACGACGAGGTCGACCGCGCCCATGTCGATCCCCAGCTCGAGGCTCGAGGTCGCGACCACGCAGCGCAGGCGGCCGGACTTCAGGTCGTCCTCGATGATCGCGCGCTGCTCCTTGCTCACCGAACCGTGGTGGGCGCGGGCGAGCAGCGGCTCCTCGTCGGGCGCGGACTGCCCGCTGCCGCTCGTGCCCCCGGCCGCTCCCATCGCCTCGGCCGGGGAGCGGCGGACGGAGGAGGAGGCCGCCTCGGCGAGCAGGGCCCCGACGGCGACGGGCTCGCCCGCCTCGCGCGCCCGCCCCGCGGCGAGCTCGCGGCGCTCGGCGTAGATCTCGTTGAGCCGGGCGGTCAGCCGCTCGGCGAGACGGCGGGAGTTCGCGAAGACGATGGAGGAGGTGTGCGCGAGGACCCGGTCGACGATCGACTCCTCGACGTGCGGCCAGATCGACCCGCTCTGCGGACCGGTGGCCCCCATCGTCGATCCGTCCTGCGGAGCCGCCGTCCCCAGCTCGGACATGTCCTCGACCGGGACGACGACGCTGAGGTCCCACTGCTTCTCGGACGCCGGAGCCACGATCGCGACCGGGGAGCGGCCGGCGAGGAACCGGGCCACCTCCTCGCGCGGACGCACCGTCGCCGAGAGGCCGATGCGCTGCACCGGCTTCGGGAGCAGGGCGTCGAGCCGCTCGAGGGAGACGGCGAGGTGCGCCCCGCGCTTGGTCGACGCGACCGCGTGGACCTCGTCGACGATGACCGTCTCGACGCCGCGGAGCGACTCGCGCGCCGCCGAGGTGAGCATGAGGTAGAGCGACTCGGGGGTCGTGATCAGGATGTCCGGCGGCGTCTTCTGCAGCACGCGCCGCTCGGCGGCGGGCGTGTCTCCCGACCGCACCCCGACGGTGACCGTGGCCGGCGCGCTGCCGATGCCCTCGGCGCTCAGCCGCAGCGCCGTCTGGGTGACGCCGACGAGCGGCGAGCGGAGGTTGCGCTCGACGTCGACGCCGAGAGCCTTCAGCGGCGAGACGTAGAGCACGCGCGTGCGGTGCTGCGGATCCTCCGGCGGCGGGCCCTGCACGAGCCGGTCGATCGCCCAGAGGAAGGCCGAGAGCGTCTTGCCGGAGCCGGTGGGAGCGACCACGAGGGCGTGCGCTCCACTCGAGATGGCCGACCAGGCGCCCTCCTGGGCGGCGGTCGGCGCCGGGAACGCGCCCTCGAACCACGCGCGCGTGGCGGGGGAGAAGCGCTCGAGGACGTCCGGCATGCATCCATCCTCCCTGCCACCTCCGACATTGCCGGGGCCGCGGCCCGGGGGCGAGCCCTTGACGCGGAGGAGCCCGCCCGTCAGGCGAAGCCGAGACGCACGAACGTGCCGATGTCAGCGAGCTCGGCCTGCCCGACTCCGTGGGCGACGCCCTCGTAGACCCGGGCGTCGAGCGCCGTGTGCTCCGGGAACCAGGCCACGGCGTCCCGCACGAGCTCCTCCGGGATCACCGTGTCGAGCGTCCCGCGGCCCCAGAACACCGGAGGACGCTCGCGGGCGAGCCGCTCGTCCGCGTCGTCGCCCTCGGCGAGCGGGACCACGAACCCGGACAGAGCGACCGCGAAGGCGAAGCGGCCCGGCGCGCGCCGAAGCAGCTGCACCGCCAGCGCGGCGCCCTGGGAGAAGCCCAGCAGCCCCACCGGACCCGGGTGCTCCAAAGCGTCGAGCCACTCGATCACACCCGCCGCCGCCGCCTCGACGGCCTCGGGATCGGCCCGCGGCTCGTCAGGCACCAGCGGCACCCGGAGGGGCCACCACGCGTTCGCCCCGCCGCCCAGGGCGAGAGGCGCCCGGAGGGACGCGAGGACCGGCTCCAGCGGCAGGTAGGCGCCGAGCGAGAACAGGTCCCCCTCGTGCGAGCCGTAGCCGTGCAGCAGCACCAGGAGGGGCCTGCCGACGCGGTCGCGCTCGGAGGAGGACCACAGCACCGCGTTCGCGTCGATTCCCATCGCACCATCATCCCCCTGAGTGCGGGATCGCCGCCGCCGGTCGGAACACCAGCCGCGAAGGGTGAGAATGGCTGCATGAGCGTGCGCACCCCTGACCCGAACTCCGGGTGGCTGTCCGACGACGAACTCGCCGAGATCCGCCGGCGGCTCCCGCTGCTGTACGTGGAGGCCGTGCCCGTCCGGGTCGACGGGCTCGGGCAGGTCACCGAGGTCGGCGTGCTCCTGCGCGCGACCCCCTCCGGCCAGATCACCCGCACGATCGTCTCGGGTCGCGTGATGTACGGCGAGACGCTGCGCGACGCGCTGTTCCGCCACCTCGAGAAGGATCTCGGTCCCATGGCCTTCCCCCTCCTCCCGGCGAGCCCGCTCCCCTTCCACGTCGCCGAGTACTTCCCGATGCCCGGCATGGGACCGTTCACCGACGACCGCCAGCACGCGGTCTCCCTCGCCTACGTCGTCCCCGTCACCGGCACCTGCGACCCCCGCCAGGACGCCCTCGAGCTCACCTGGATGACCCCCGACGAGGCCTGCTCCGACGCGATCTCCGCCGAGATGGAGGGCGGGCGGGGCGCGCTGATCCGCGCCGCGCTCGCTTCCGTCGGCCGCCTGTCCTAGCGGCGCGGATCGGCCGCGGCGCTCCCTTCTGCGCG
Source organism: Rathayibacter sp. AY1C7 (assembly GCF_002931865.1). NCBI lineage: Bacteria > Bacillati > Actinomycetota > Actinomycetes > Micrococcales > Microbacteriaceae > Rathayibacter > Rathayibacter sp. AY1C7. The sequence continues at coordinate 26,631 of NZ_PSWB01000020.1, forward strand.
CCGATAGCGGCGCGCCGCGGTCGGCTCGCAAGCATGGCGGGCCGGCTGGAGCGTCGGGCGTCCGCCTGGACCGATCCGCCGGCACGCGACTCGGCCGTTCGGCTCGTGGATCCGGCGTCCACGGGACCTCTGTGACCGGGCGAGGAGAGGCGGCGCCCCTGCCCGACGACGGCGCAGCAGGGGATCGCCTGATCAGGACGCGGTGAGGACTTCCGGAGCTCCCTGCGCGGGACTCCGCTCGAAGAGGTGAAGCGTGAACGACGAAGGGCCGGGGCCCGCGACCAGTAGTCGCGGGCCCCGGCCCTTCGTGATGTCGGCGCCCTGATCAGGACGAGCGCTGAGGTGCGATCACCGAACGCTCAGCCCCGGTCGCGACACGCTCTGCGCGTCGCGACCGTGCTTGAAGCCGACCGCGGTGCGCCGTTCCGCGGCTCCCTGCGAGGCGAACGGTCGATCCGCGTGCGAGCGGATCGGCCTAGCCGGTCGCGACACGCTCTGCGCGTCGCGACCATGCTTGAAGCCGACCGCGGTGCGCCGCTACGCGGCTGCCCGCGAGGCGAACGGTCGATCCGCGTGTGAGCGGATCGGCCTAGCCGGTCGCGACACGCTCTGCGCGTCGCAACCGTGCTTGAAGCCGACCGCGGTGCGCCGCTCCGCGGCGCACAATCGGACTCAGCCCTGCGCGCGGCGGCCGCCGCGGCGGGCGCCGCCGCCGGCGGACTCGCGGGCGGGAGCGGCCGAGGCCGCTCCGCCGGTCGCGGTGCTGTAGAACGAGCGCGATCCGCCCGAGGTCGAGAGGGCACCGGCGGCCGAGCGGCTGCGGCCTCCGCGGGCGCCGCCGCGGGCGGGTCCCTCGGCGGCGGTGCGGTCGCGGCGGGGGCGGTCGCCTCCGCCGGTCGCGGCACCCGTCGAGCGTCCGCCGCGGGGTGCGGCGGTGCCCTCGGTGCGGGCCGCGCGCTTGCGCTGCGCGTTGGCGCCCTGCGAGCGTCCGCCCTGCGACTGGCCGCGGACGGGCTCGACGACGGCGCTGGGGGTGACGTACGGAGCGACGTCGCCGACGAGCTTCGCGACGGCGGCCGAGTCGGCCGTCACCTGCTGGGGCGCGACCTGGATCGCGGCCTTGCGGAGGAGGGTCTTCACGTCGCTGCGCTGCGTGGGCAGGACGACGGTGACGACGTCTCCCTCGCTGCCGGCGCGGGCGGTGCGGCCCGAGCGGTGCAGGTACGCCTTGTGCTCCATCGGCGGGTCGACGTGGATGACGAGCTCGACGTCGTCGACGTGCACACCGCGGGCGGCGACGTCGGTGGCGACGAGGACCTTGACGGTGCCGGCGCCGAACGCGGCGAGGTTCCGGTCGCGGGCGACCTGCGAGAGGTTGCCGTGCAGGTCGACCGCGGGGATGCCCTGGCCGGTGAGCTGCTTGGCGAGCTTCTTCGCGTGGTGCTTGGTGCGCATGAAGAGGATGCGGCGGCCGGTGCCGGACGCGAGCGTCTTCACGAGAGCGTTCTTGGCGTCGAGGCCGTCGACCTCGAATACGTGGTGGGTCATCAGCGCGACCGGCGAGTTGGCCTCGTCGACCGAGTGGAGCACCTCGTTCTGGAGGTACTTCTTGACCAGCTTGTCCACGCCGTTGTCGAGCGTCGCGGAGAACAGCAGGCGCTGCCCGCCGCGGGGGGTCTTGTCGAGGATGCGCGTGACGACCGGCAGGAAGCCGAGGTCGGCCATGTGGTCGGCCTCGTCGAGCACGGTGATCTCGACGGCGTCGAGGTTCACGAAGCCCTGCTTCATCAGGTCCTCGAGGCGGCCCGGGCAGGCCACGACGATGTCGACGCCCTGCTTGAGCGCGGCGACCTGGCGCTGCTGCGAGACGCCTCCGAAGATCGTGGTGGTGACGATGCCGTACGCGTCGGCGAGGGGCTGCATCGCGGCGGTGATCTGCGTGGCGAGCTCGCGGGTCGGCGCGAGGACGAGTCCGAGCGGGCGGCCGGGGCGGCGGCGTCCGCCGGCGAGCGAGCCGCCGAGTCGGGCGATCATCGGGATGGAGAAGGCGAGGGTCTTGCCGGAGCCGGTCTTGCCGCGGCCGAGGACGTCGCGTCCGCCGAGGGTGTCGGGCAGCGTGTCGACCTGGATCGGGAAGGGCTCGGTGATGCCGCTCGCGGTGAGCGCGGCCACGAGGGGGGCCGGCACGCCGAGGGCGCTGAAGGAGAGGGGGGTGTTCGACATGGAGTGGTGCCTTTCGGGGGCATCATGCCGATCGAGGACGCGCGGGCGGTGGCCGGGGCGCGGGTGATCGGCGTTCGGGCGAAGGTGACGGTGGTCACATCCGTTCGCCGTACGATTCGGTGCGCGCGGCCGGGGGCCTCATGCACGTGCGCCAGATGGTCGGGACGGATCCTCGACGGTCAGAGTCCTAGGGGACAAGGGGCGTTCTACGACGCGGGGGAGCGCAGTCGCTGCGCTCGCACCATCCCACTCTAGTGGATGCCGATCCATCCGCGCATCGCGGCCTGCACGCGGGAGCCGTCGCGGTCGCTCAGCTTGGTCCCGACGAAGTCGCCCGCCCAGTCCGAGGTCTGCACGCGGAAGGCCGGCTCCGGGTCGCGCAGGGTCTTCAGGATGACGGCGGCGACGTCGGACGGGTCCTGCGCGTGGGTCGAGGAGAAGGACGACGCGGCGCGGTCGAGGTAGGCGCCGAGCGCCGGCGAGTAGGGGCCGGCCTGCGCGAGCATCGCCGCCGCGTCGATGCCGACGTTCTCGACGAAGCTGCTGCGGACCGCTCCCGGCTCGATCAGCGACACGTGGACGCCGACGGAGGCGGCGACCGGGGCGAGCGCCTCGAAGAACCCCTCGACCGCGAACTTCGCCGCGCAGTAGTCCTCGTTGAACGGCTGCCCGATCGCGCCGCCGACGCTCGAGACGGTGACGATGCGACCGCGGGACGAGCGCAGCATCGGCATCGCGGCGCGGGTGACCGCGACGGTGCCGAAGAAGTTGACCTCCATCACGCGGCGCAGCTCCTCCGGATCCTCCAGCTCGAGGGTGCCGAGGTGGCCGGCTCCGGCGTTGTTCACGAGGGCGTCGAGACCGCCGAGCTCCTCCTCCACGGCGCGGAGGCAGCCGGCGACGGAGTCCGCGTCGGTCACGTCGAGCGCCCGCAGGTCGAGCTCGACGCGGGCCTCGGCGGCGGCGGCGCGCAGGCCCTCCGCCCGCTCCGGATCCCGCACGGTGGCGACCACCCGCCAGCCCGCGCGCGCGGCCTCGATCGCGGTGGCGCGGCCGATGCCGGTGGAGGTTCCGGTGACGAGGAGGACGGGACGGGGCATGCGGCTTTCCTGCTTTCCGGCCCACGACGGCGCCGCCCGGAGGCTATCGGCCGCCCCTCCGAGAACGTCCAGGGTCGGTGTCAGCCCCGGTAGCGCTCGCCGACCGGCACCTCGACCGGCAGCCGGTTGCCCGCCTGGGCGAGCGGGCAGGCCCAGGCCGGGTCGTAGGCGCAGGAGGGGTTGTAGGCGAAGTTGAAGTCGAGGACCAGCGTCCCCGGGGCGGAGCCCGGACCGAGGTCGGCGCCCTTCACGGTGTCCAGGAGGTAGCGGCCACCGCCGTAGGTGCCGCCGGGTGTCCCCGCGAGGGCGTCCTTGACCGGCAGGAACAGGCCTCCGCCGTAGGACGCGAGGCGCCAGACGTCGAGGCTGCCGGCGTCCGGCACCTCGACCGTGCCGATCAGCTCGAAGGGGACGGTGCCGTCGGTGCCGGTCTCCACGTCCATCCGCCGCGCCTCCTCGGCGGGGGCCACCTCGAGCTCGAAGCGCCAGGCCGCGTCGTAGGGCGCGATCGGCAGCGAGCGGAAGTGCGCACGGTCGGCCGGGAGGAGGGGGGTGGAGGGGTGCTGCGCGAAGAGCGCGTTGCGCCCGCGGATCCAGGACGCGTGCGCGGCGAGCAGGTCCACGTTCGAGAGCCGGCGCACCTCCGCGTAGAGGGCCTGGACGTGGCGGCGCCAGTCCGACACCTCGACCGCGTTCGTGAGGCGGCGGCGGGGCGAGACGCCGTCGTCGTCCTGCTCCTCCTCGTCGGCGGAGGGCCACTGGAGGCGCAGGAGCTCCGAGCGCGACAGCTCGGTCTCCTCCTCGGCGACACCGTCGGGGCTCATGCGGCGGACTCCCCGCGCGGGCGGGTGTCGGCACCGACATCGTGGCGCCAGGACGGGGCGAGGGAGCGGATGCGGATGCCGCGCCACTGCCAGAACGCCCACATCGACGGCCAGAGCGCGGCCGAGGCGAGGCCCGCCGAGAACTCGAGGCGGTCGCGGAAGAGCGTGCGCCCGTCGGGGAGCGGGGCGACGGCCATGCGGTGGTCCCACGCGGTGATCAGTCGGAGGGAGCCGGTGAGGGGCCCGCCGCTGTCGCGCAGGATCCGCACGTCGGGCATCGAGGGGACGCGGCGGTAGGAGAGGTCGATCTCCTGCGCGCCCATCGGCACGATCCCGAGGGCGTCCATCGCGACCTCGTGGGAGCCGAGCCCCCAGGTCGGGCGGAAGCCGCCCTCGTCCAGCGACGCGGCGGTCAGGAGCGGGGACATCACCTCCCGGAACACGGCCGGACTCTGCAGGGCGCGCCAGGCGGAGTCGGCGTCGGTGTCGAGCACGTGCTTGAGCATCACCTTCACGAGGGACATCCTCCTCCGCCCGCCCCTGCGCGGGAACCGGGTGCGCGCGGAGCCCCGGACGTGTATGCGCCTCCGGTGCTCGCTACCGTGTCAGGGTGACCGCTCCCGCCGCCTCCGTCGACCAGTCGACCTACCAGATCCGCTTCGAGTGGGGGGCCCGCGCCCTCCGCGTGCTCGCCCCCGCCCACGTCACGGTGCTCGTCGACGCTCTGCCCGGAGGCGAGAGCCCCGACCTCGGGGGAGTGGAGGGCCGCGTCGTCCGCGCGGGCCTGGCCGACCGCTCGGCCGTCGCCCGCTGGATCCTGGAGCGCCAGCACGAGAACGGCGGGCGGACCAGCGTCAACGTGATCGCACTCGGCGACGTCGACGACAGCGGAGCGGCGCGGTTCGCGATGGAGGACCAGCTGGCGGCCGGCGCCGTCGTCGACGCGCTCATCGGGCTGGGCATCGACCACGTCTCGCCCGAGGCCGCGGTGGCCTGCGCGTCCTACGAGGGCCTGCGCCGGGCGTGCGCGCATCTGCTCACCGCGTCCGAGTCCGGCCGCCTGCTCGCCGCCGAGGGGCGGGCGGACGAGGTCCGGGCCGCTGCCCGGGTCGACACCGTCGACGAGGTGGCGGTCCTCCGCTGACCCGCCGCTCCGGCGGGCGCGGCCTCCGAGCGGTGCAGGGCGTCCGCGGAGCGCACAAGCCCCTGCGGATCCGAGCCGCCGCCTCGACCACTCGCCCGCCCCCGGCGTAGCGTTCGGCGGAGGCGGTCCCTCCGCCCCCGCCCCGACCGAAAGCTGGCCCGCATGAAAGCCGTCCTCAACGACGTCGTCCTCGCCGACGCCCCCGACTCCGACCTGATCTCGATCGAGGGCAACTGGTACTTCCCGCCGTCGAGCATCGCCGAGGGCGTGCTCGTCGAGAGCCCCACGCCCTACACCTGCCCGTGGAAGGGCGAGTGCCAGTACTTCTCGGTGCAGACCGGCGACGGCCTGCAGAAGGACAAGGCCTGGTCGTACCCGCACCCTTACCCGACGGCGTTCGACCGCGTCGGCAAGGACTTCTCGGGCTACGTCGCCTTCGACCGCTCGGTCCGCGTCTCCGACTGACCCGTCCCGCCGCGGTGCCGCTCCCGGTGCCGCGGCGGTGCGTCAGCCGCGCGGTGCGTCAGCCGCGCGGTGCGTCAGCCGCGCGGGGCGGCGGCGCGCGCCCGGTACGCCCGGACCTTCGACCGGTTCCCGCAGCGCTGCATCGAGCACCAGCGGCGCGAGCCGGCGCGGGACGTGTCGAGGTAGAGCATCCGGCACTCCGGATCCGCGCAGCGCCTCAGCCGTCCGGCCACGGCCGGGCCCAGCAGCCCCACGGCCTCCCGGGCGATGGACGCGAGCGCCTGCCTGCCCGCCGCATGGAGCCGTCCTGCCTGCCGCGACCCTCCGCCCAGCACCGGTGGGATGTCGGGCATCGCCGCGACCAGGTTGACCACGTCGACGTCGCGCGGGTCGAGCGCGGTGCCGGCCTCGGCCGCGACGGCCAGCCGGGCGATCGCGCCTCGGAGCATCAGCGCGTCGTCGAGGCGCGCGTCCCGGCTCTCGGGGCCGACCGCCTCGAAGCGCTCGGCGAGCCAGGCGGCCAGGGCGGCATCGGAGTCGAGGTGCTCGGCCGCTCCCGGAGGCAGTGCTCCGGTCGTGGCGAAGTCGAGCGCGAGGCTTCCGGAGTCGAACCACCAGCGCCGGCCGTCGGCCTCGGGGAGCCACTGCCCGGTGACCGGCGTGCGGCCGCCGTGAGAGGCCTCGTCCGGGGTCACGGCGCCGGGACCGGTCGGCGCCGCCACTGGATCGCGTTCGCGGGCTCGAACCGGCGCGCGCAGCGGCCGCAGGCCAGGGGCCGGGTGGGCCGGCGATGGCGGTAGAAGAGGTGTCCGCCCGGGCAGGTGCCGACCCACGGCGCGAGCTCGTCCGCGGTCGGGTTGCTGTGGGTGCGCGATCCCGTGTAGCCGAGCCGTGCCGCGATCCGCCGCCACGGCGGTCCGTGCCCGGCGTCGGGCCCGGCGAGCGCGTGCGCGACCTCGTGCAGGAGGGTCTGCCGGACCTCCTCGTCGCTCCAGCGGGCGGCGAGGTGGCGCGAGACCGTGATCCGGCGGCGCGTCCAGTGGCAGGCGCCGCCGCGGGTGCGCGCGTGGTCGAGCGCGAAGGACCAGGAGGGGTCGAGGTGCTCCTCGATCAGCGCGTCGGCCCAGCGGGCCACGTCCTCGAGATCGGCCACCGGTGGCGCTTCCTAGGACTCGTCGCCGTCGGCGCGGCGGCGGCCGCGGGCGGTGCCGTCGGTGCGGGCTTCGCGGTCGGTCCCGTCCTGGAACTCGGAGGCGGCGGCGTAGCCCAGGCGTGCGACCTCGAGCTCCTCCTCGGGGACCCCGACGCGCTCGCCGAGGGCGGTCGCGGCGTCGAAGTCGCGCATCGCCCGGCCGTACTCGCCCAGCTCGAAGAAGGTGAGGCCGCGGTGCTTGAGCGCGAAGGAGTGCTCGAGGTGCCACTCGTGCGTGCGCGCCTCCTCGACGCAGAGCGCGAGCTCCGAGAGGGCCTCGTCGGTGCGGCCCCGCAGCTGCATGAGGCGGGCGCGGCGGACGCGGGCGGTGAGCAGCTCGGCGCGGTCGCCGGAGAAGCGGGTGCGGCGGACGGCCTCGTTCGCGAGGTCCCACGCCTCGTCGACGCGCCCGAGCAGGCGCAGCAGCTCCGCCTTCTCGGTGAGCGCGGCGAGGCTGCGTAGCGCGCCGATCTCCTCCAGGCGCTCCTGGGCGGCGTCGACGTCGATCTCCTCGTGGAGGGTCGCGGGGTCGTGGCGGATGATGATGCTCAGGGCGATGCTTCCTCGTGGAGTGCGGATCCGGATCGTCGCGCGCGGCGGACGAGAGGACGGTCGGGGTCGCTGACCCCGGCGTCGAGTGTACCGGCGGGTCCCCGGACGGCGCCCCGACGCGCGGCCCGGGTCAGCCCCGTCGCACCTGGAAGATGCTCCGCGCCGGCAGCGGCGACGGGGTGGCGGTCTCGTCCGTGACGACGAGGGCGCCGGCGATGAAGTTCTCGAGCTCCCGCCCCTGCACCAGCTTGGAGGGCGCGGGGTCGGAGGCGAGGCGCCGCGGCAGGCCGTCGAGCGGCAGCGGATCGGCCGAGGCGAGCATCACCACGTTCCCGAAGCGCTTGGCCTTGAGCATCTGGGTGTCGGTCATGATCGCGGTGTGCGCGAAGACGGAGGCGAGCGTCGCGGCCTGGGCGCGGGCGAAGGCGAGCGCGCCGCCGTCGGCCACGTTCACCGCGACCAGGCCGCCGGGGGCGAGCAGCGGCGCGATCGCCCCGTAGAACTCGGCGCTGGTCACGTGCGCGGGAGTGCGCGCGCCCGAGAAGATGTCGACGACGACCACGTCGACGGTGCCGCGCAGCCCGGGCGGCAGCTTGCCGAGCACCTCGCGGGCGTCGCCCTGGCGGATGCGGATCTGCGCCCCGCGGGGGAGCGGGAGCGCCTCGCGCACCAGCTCGACCAGAGCGCCCTCGATCTCGACGACCTGCTGGCGCGAGCCCGGCCGGGTCGCGGCGACGTAGCGGGGGAGGGTCAGCGCTCCGGCGCCCAGGTGGAGCGCCGTGACCCTCTCGCCCTCGGGGGCGACGAGGTCGATCGCGTGGCCGATCCGGCGGACGTACTCGAACGAGAGGTGCGTCGGATCCGCGAGGTCGACGTGCGACTGCGGAGTGCCGTCGACGACCAGGGTCGCCGCCTCGGGCGAGTGGCGGTCGGGCTCGATCCGCGCGGTGTACCCGCTGGCGAGCACGGCGCGGGGGTGCTCGGAGTCGTCTCCGCGTCGGCGGCCGGTGCGTTCCTGCATCCGACCAGTCTGCCGCGGCGGCGGGACGGCGGGGCTCCGCGCCCGGCCCGGTCGGATCGATCCGGGAGGCCGTGGCCTCGTATACCGGACCCCGCGGGGCGGCGCAAGCATCCGCACTTGCGCGGCGTGGCGCGATGCGGCTATATTCGTACTTTGCGCTCCCGAGTACCCATGCCCTCATATCGCGGTCGGCAGGTCACCGGAACCCGGCATCAGATGGTGGATGCCGTTGCCACACTCTAGCCCCGCCCCCAAGACCGAGTCGCCTCGGTCCGCACGGCGTGCGGGCAGGGGTGGCGGCCCGTCCGGCGGGAGCCCACTCCACACATCCCACAGATTGAGACCCGCGAGGGTCTACGGAGGTTCCTTCCTTGGCTGCTGCGTCCACCGCGACCACCACCTCACCCAAGAACGGACGCGGAGCTTCGCGTCTCTCGTTCGCCAAGATCAGCGACACCCTGACCGTTCCGGATCTGCTCGCGCTGCAGACCGAGAGCTTCGACTGGCTCGTCGGCTCGGAGGCGTGGAAGACCCGCGTCGCCGAGGCGAAGGCCGCCGGCCGGGAGGACCTCCCCGCCAACTCCGGCCTCGACGAGATCTTCGAGGAGATCTCCCCGATCGAGGACCTCAGCGAGACGATGCAGCTGAGCTTCACGAACCCGTACCTCGAGCCCGAGAAGTACACGATCGAGGAGTGCAAGGAGCGCGGCAAGACCTACGCCGCTCCGCTGTACGTCGAGGCCGAGTTCATGAACCACCTCACGGGTGAGATCAAGACCCAGACGGTCTTCATGGGCGACTTCCCGCTGATGACCGAGAAGGGCACGTTCATCATCAACGGCACCGAGCGTGTCGTCGTGTCCCAGCTCGTGCGCAGCCCCGGCGTCTACTTCGAGCGCCAGCAGGAGAAGACGTCCGACAAGGACATCTACTCCGCCCGCGTCATCCCGAGCCGCGGCGCCTGGCTCGAGTTCGAGATCGACAAGCGCGACCAGGTCGGCGTGCGCATCGACCGCAAGCGCAAGCAGTCGGTCACCGTGTTCCTCAAGGCCCTCGGCCTGACGAGCGAGGAGATCCTCGAGCAGTTCGCCGGCTACGAGTCGATCGAGCTGACCCTCGAGAAGGACAACATCCTCACCAAGGAGGACGCCCTCCGCGACATCTACCGCAAGCTCCGTCCGGGCGAGCAGGTCGCCGCCGAGGCCGCCCGCGCGCTGCTGGACAACTTCTACTTCAACTCCAAGCGCTACGACCTCGCGAAGGTCGGCCGCTACAAGATCAACCGCAAGCTCGGCATCGACAAGGCGCTGTCCGACTCGGTGCTCACGGTCGAGGACATCATCGCGACCATCAAGTACCTGGTCGCCCTGCACGACGGCCGCACCGCCCTCCCCGGCGTGCGCGACGGCGAGCCGGTCGAGCTGCGTCTCGACGTCGACGACATCGACCACTTCGGCAACCGCCGCATCCGCGCGGTCGGCGAGCTGATCCAGAACCAGGTCCGCACCGGACTGTCCCGCATGGAGCGCGTCGTCCGCGAGCGCATGACCACGCAGGACATCGAGGCGATCACCCCGCAGACCCTGATCAACGTGCGCCCCGTCGTCGCCGCGATCAAGGAGTTCTTCGGGACCAGCCAGCTGTCGCAGTTCATGGACCAGAACAACCCGCTCGCGGGTCTGACCCACAAGCGCCGCCTGTCGGCGCTCGGCCCCGGCGGACTCTCCCGTGAGCGCGCCGGCGTCGAGGTCCGCGACGTCCACCCCTCGCACTACGGCCGCATGTGCCCGATCGAGACCCCGGAAGGCCCGAACATCGGCCTGATCGGATCGCTCGCGTCCTTCGCTCGCATCAACTCGTTCGGCTTCATCGAGACCCCGTACCGCAAGGTCGTCGACGGCACCGTCACCTCGCAGATCGACTACCTCACCGCGTCCGAGGAGGACGAGTACCTGGTCGCCCAGGCGAACGCCCCCCTCACGAAGGACTTCCGCTTCGCGGAGGGCAAGGTCCTGGTCCGCCCCAAGGGCGGAGAGGTCGAGCTCGTCGACGCCGAGCGCGTCCACTACATGGACGTCTCGCCGCGCCAGATGGTCTCGGTCGCGACCTCGCTGATCCCGTTCCTCGAGCACGACGACGCGAACCGCGCGCTCATGGGCGCGAACATGCAGCGTCAGGCCGTCCCGCTGCTGCGCAGCGAGTCGCCCGTCGTCGGAACCGGCATGGAGGGCTTCGCGGCCATCGACGCCGGCGACGTCATCACCGCCGACAAGGCCGGTGTCGTCCAGGAGGTCTCCGCCGACTCCGTCACCGTCCAGCTGGACGAGGGCGGCACGCAGACCTACTTCCTCCGCAAGTTCGACCGCTCCAACCAGGGCACCTCGTACAACAACCGCGTGGTCGTCTCGGCCGGCGAGCGCATCGAGGTCGGCGAGGTCGTCGCCGACGGCCCCGCCACCGAGAACGGCGAGCTCGCGCTGGGCAAGAACCTGCTCGTCGCGTTCATGCCGTGGGAGGGCCACAACTTCGAGGACGCGATCATCCTCAGCCAGAACCTGGTGAAGGACGACGTCCTCTCCTCGATCCACATCGAGGAGTACGAGGTCGACGCCCGCGACACCAAGCTCGGCAAGGAGGAGATCACCCGCGACCTCCCCAACGTCAGCCCGGAGCTCCTGGCCGACCTGGACGAGCGCGGCATCATCCGCATCGGCGCCGAGGTCCGCCCCGGCGACATCCTCGTCGGCAAGGTCACGCCCAAGGGCGAGACCGAGCTCTCGGCCGAGGAGCGCCTGCTCCGCGCGATCTTCAACGAGAAGAGCCGCGAGGTCCGCGACACGTCGCTGAAGGTGCCCCACGGCGAGCAGGGCACGATCATCGGCGTCAAGGTGTTCGACGCGCAGGACGGCGACGACGAGCTCGGCTCGGGCGTCAACCAGCGCGTGGTCGTCTACATCGCCCAGAAGCGCAAGATCACCGAGGGCGACAAGCTCGCCGGCCGCCACGGCAACAAGGGCGTCATCTCGAAGATCCTGCCGGTCGAGGACATGCCGTTCCTCGCCGACGGCACCCCGGTCGACATCGTCCTCAACCCGCTCGGCGTCCCCGGCCGCATGAACTTCGGCCAGGTCCTCGAGATCCACCTCGGGTGGATCGCGAAGCAGGGCTGGAAGGTCGAGGGTCAGCCGGAGTGGGCCGCGCGCCTGCCCGAGCACGCCCGCGAGGCGGCGCCCGGCACCAAGGTCGCGACCCCCGTCTTCGACGGCGCGGCTGAGGAGGAGCTCGCAGGGCTCCTCGACTCCACCACCCCGACGCGCGACGGAGAGCGCCTGATCGGCTCGTCCGGCAAGACGCAGCTGTTCGACGGCCGCTCCGGGGAGCCCTTCCCGGACCCGGTCTCGGTCGGCTACATGTACATCCTGAAGCTGCACCACCTCGTCGACGACAAGATCCACGCGCGCTCGACGGGCCCGTACTCGATGATCACCCAGCAGCCGCTCGGTGGTAAGGCGCAGTTCGGCGGACAGCGCTTCGGCGAGATGGAGGTGTGGGCCCTCGAGGCCTACGGCGCCGCCTACGCCCTCCAGGAGCTCCTCACCATCAAGTCGGACGACATCCTCGGCCGCGTGAAGGTGTACGAGGCCATCGTCAAGGGCGAGAACATCCAGGAGCCCGGCATCCCGGAGTCCTTCAAGGTCCTCATCAAGGAGATGCAGTCCCTGTGCCTGAACGTCGAGGTCCTCTCGGCCGACGGCACCGCGGTCAGCCTGCGCGACACCGATGACGAGGTCTACCGCGCCGCGGAAGAGCTCGGCATCAACATCTCCTCCCGGTTCGAGTCGTCCTCCGTCGACGACATCTGATCCGCGCCAGCATCTGACGACCTCCCGTCTCTGACGAGACACCCTGTTTTCCGACAAGGAGAAAACATTGCTCGACGTAACCACTTTCGATGAGCTGCGCATCGGCCTCGCAACGGCCGATGACATCCGTCGCTGGTCGCACGGTGAAGTGAAGAAGCCCGAGACCATCAACTACCGCACCCTGAAGCCCGAGAAGGACGGCCTGTTCGGCGAGCAGATCTTCGGACCCTCTCGCGACTGGGAGTGCTCCTGCGGCAAGTACAAGCGAGTCCGCTTCAAGGGCATCGTCTGCGAGCGCTGCGGCGTCGAGGTCACCAAGTCCTCGGTCCGCCGCGAGCGGATGGGCCACATCGAGCTCGCCGCCCCCGTCACCCACATCTGGTACTTCAAGGGCGTCCCCTCGCGCCTCGGATACCTGCTGGACATGGCGCCGAAGGACCTCGAGAAGGTCATCTACTTCGCGGCGTACATGATCATCGACGTGGACGACGACGGCCGTCACGCCGACATGCCCGGGCTCGAGAACGAGCTCCGGCTCGAGATCAAGACCCTCTCGGACCAGCGCGACTCCCGCATCGCGGACCGCCTGGCGCGCCTGGAGACCGACCTCGCCGCCCTGGAGGCGGAGGGCGCCAAGAGCGACCAGAAGCGCCGCACCAAGGACGGCGCCGAGAAGGAGATGGGCCAGATCCGCAAGTCCTTCGACGAGGACATCGCGCGGCTCGAGAGCGTGTGGGAGCAGTTCCGCACCCTCAAGGTCGGCGACCTCAAGCCCGAGGACGCGGTCTTCAACGAGCTCGTCGACCGGTACGGCGTCTACTTCGAGGCCTACATGGGCGCCGAGGCGATCAAGAAGCGCCTCGAGCAGTTCGACCTCCAGGCCGAGGCCGAGACGCTGCACCTGCAGATCGCCGAGGGCAAGGGTCAGAAGAAGATCCGCGCCATCAAGCGCCTGCGCGTCGTCAACTCGTTCCTCGCCACCGGCAACTCGCCGGCCGCGATGGTCCTCGACGTCGTCCCGGTCATCCCGCCGGAGCTGCGCCCGATGGTGCAGCTCGACGGAGGCCGGTTCGCGACCAGCGACCTGAACGACCTCTACCGTCGCGTGATCAACCGCAACAACCGACTCCGCCGCCTGCTCGACCTCGGTGCCCCCGAGATCATCGTGAACAACGAGAAGCGCATGCTCCAGGAGGCGGTCGACGCCCTCTTCGACAACGGCCGCCGCGGCCGCCCCGTCACCGGAACCGGCAACCGCGCCCTCAAGTCCCTGAGCGACATGCTCAAGGGAAAGCAGGGTCGCTTCCGCCAGAACCTGCTGGGCAAGCGCGTCGACTACTCGGGACGCTCGGTCATCATCGTCGGCCCGCAGCTCAAGCTGCACCAGTGCGGTCTGCCCAAGCAGATGGCGCTGGAGCTGTTCAAGCCGTTCGTGATCAAGCGCCTGATCGACCTGTCGCACGCGCAGAACATCAAGGCCGCCAAGCGCATGGTGGAGCGCTCGCGCCCGCAGGTGTGGGACGTGCTCGAGGAGATCATCCGCGAGCGCCCCGTCCTGCTGAACCGTGCGCCCACGCTGCACCGTCTCGGCATCCAGGCCTTCGAGCCCCAGCTGGTCGAGGGCAAGGCGATCCAGCTGCACCCGCTCGTCTGCGCCGCGTTCAACGCGGACTTCGACGGCGACCAGATGGCCGTCCACCTGCCGCTGTCCGTCGAGGCCCAGGCCGAGGCGCGCATCCTGATGCTCGCGTCGAACAACATCCTCAAGCCCTCGGACGGCCGTCCGGTCACCCTGCCCACGCAGGACATGATCATCGGCCTCCACCACCTGACGACGATCCGCGAGGGCGCCGCCGGCGAGGGCCGCGCGTTCTCCTCCGTCTCGGAGGCGATCCTCGCGAAGGACCAGGGCTCGCTGCACCTGAACTCGAAGGTCAGGATCCGCATGTCGGACGTGTACTTCGCGCAGGGTCAGGCACCCGAGGGTGTCGAGATCGACGAGAACGGCAAGGTCACCGCGCCGGTCCTCCTCGAGACCACGCTCGGCCGCGCCCTCTTCAACGAGGCGTTGCCGGTCGACTACCCCTACTTCGAGCAGGTCGCCGACAAGACGACCATCTCCGGGATCGTCAACGACCTCGCGGAGCGCTACCCGAAGGTGGAGGTCGCCGCCTCCCTCGACCGGATCAAGGACGCCGGCTTCTACTGGGCCACCCGCTCGGGTGTCACCGTGGCGCTGTCCGACATCCTCACGCCTCCGTCGAAGCCCGAGATCATCGCGGGCTACGAGAAGAAGGCCGCGAAGGTCGAGTCCGAGTACGACAAGGGTCTGACCACTCAGGCCGAGCGCCGCCAGGAGCTCGTGAAGATCTGGACCGAGGCGACCGACGAGGTCGCCAAGGCCATGCGCGCCAACTTCCCGACGGACAACACCATCAACCGCATGGTCACCTCCGGTGCCCGCGGCAACTGGCTGCAGGTGCGCAACATCGCCGGCATGCGAGGCCTGGTGAACAACCCGAAGGGCGAGATCATCGCCCGACCGATCATCTCCTCGTACCGCGAGGGCCTGTCGGTCGCCGAGTACTTCATCGCCACGCACGGTGCCCGCAAGGGCCTGGCCGACACCGCGCTCCGCACCGCGGACTCGGGCTACCTGACGCGTCGACTCGTCGACGTCTCGCAGGACGTCATCATCCGCGAGGAGGACTGCGGCACCTCGAAGGGCCTCGACCTGCCGATCATGCTCCAGGACGCCACCGGCGCCTGGATCAAGGACTCCAACGTCGAGAACTCCGTCTACGCCCGTTCGCTCGCCACCCCGGCGTCGAACGAGGCCGGCGAGCTCGTCGCCGAGGCCGGCGAGGACGTGGGCGACGTGCTCATCGAGAAGCTGGTCGGAGCGGGCGTGCGCCACATCAAGGTGCGCTCCGTCCTGACCTGCGAGTCCGCCGTCGGCGTCTGCGCGGCCTGCTACGGCCGCTCGCTCGCCACCGGCAAGCTCGTCGACATCGGAGAGGCCGTCGGCATCATCGCGGCCCAGTCGATCGGCGAGCCCGGCACGCAGCTCACGATGCGCACCTTCCACACCGGTGGATCGGCCTCGGCCGACGACATCACGCAGGGTCTTCCCCGCGTGCAGGAGCTCTTTGAGGCCCGCACCCCCAAGGGCGCGTCGCCGATCGCGGAGGCCGCCGGCCGGATCACCATCGAGGACACCGACCGTGCCCGCCGCGTCATCCTCCAGCCGGACAACGGCGACGAGGCGGTCATCTACCCGGTGCTCAAGCGCTCGCAGCTCCTCATCGAGGACGGCCAGCACGTCGAGCTCGGGCAGCAGCTGCACGTCGGAACGGTCGACCCCAAGGAGGTCCTGCGCGTGCTGGGCGTCCGCGAGGTCCAGAAGCACCTGGTGGGCGGCGTCCAGGGCGTCTACCGCTCGCAGGGTGTGCCGATCCACGACAAGCACATCGAGGTCATCGTGCGTCAGATGCTCCGCAAGGTCACCGTGGTCGACCACGGCGACACGGAGCTGCTGCCGGGCGAGCTCGTCGACCGCTCGCGCTACAGCGAGGTCAACCGTGCGGCTCTGACCGAGGGCAAGCGGACCGCGTCCGCCCGCCAGGAGGTCATGGGCATCACCAAGGCCTCGCTGGCGACCGAGTCGTGGCTGTCGGCCGCGTCCTTCCAGGAGACCACCCGCGTCCTGACGCAGGCGGCCATGGAGGGCAAGCGCGACCCGCTGATGGGCCTGAAGGAGAACGTGATCATCGGAAAGCTGATCCCGGCGGGAACCGGTCTGCCCAAGTACCGGAACGTGTCGGTCGAGGCGACCGAGGAGGCGAAGGCCGAGCGGTACCCCAACCGCATCTTCGCCGACGACGCCGCGTTCAGCGACGCCGACCTCTCGTTCGTCGACTTCGACTCGTTCTCGAGCGACGGCTACGAGCCGGGCAACTACAGCTGATCCAGGTGAGCTGAACGATCGAAGGCCCCGTCGGGACACCGGCGGGGCCTTCGTCGTCCCCGACCCGCGGTCACCCGCACGGGGGGCCGCCCGTTCGCGACGAGCGGCCTTCCCCGCAGGAGCGGGGTGATTGACTCGATGGGTGCTCGTCGGGTCGAGCCTGTACCCGTTCCCCGTCCTGGTCGCGGCACGTGAGGAAACGCGCGGATGAGACTCGTGATCGTCGTGCTGGCCGCACTGCTCGTGGTGGTCGGCGTCGTCGTGGTGCCCGCGGGGCGGGCGGAGGCGGCAGAGGCGGTCGCACCCTCGTCCTGCGGCGTCGCGGAGCTGGCTCCCGTGCTCGCGGGCGACGACGTCCGGCCGCGCTCCGCCGCCGCGCTGGTCCCCATCGTGATGCTGCACGGCTGGCTGGGCACGGCGACGCACGACGCCGACCGCACAGGGGCCTTCTCCCATCTCGTCGACATGGTGTCGTCGGAGTCGGCGACCGCTCCGCTCGACGCTCCCGAGCCGTCCCTCCTCGGCCGGCTGCAGCAGATCGACGGCGCCGCGGTCTACACCTTCGACTACCGCCGGCTCGCCGCGCGCTGGGTCACCGACCCGGGGATCAGCGACGCGCTCGCCTCCTCGATCGCCTGCCTCGTCTCCGCGACCGGGCACCGCGCCGTCGTCGTCGCGCACTCGATGGGAGGGCTCGCCGCCCGCCAGGCGCTGAGCGGCTCGGTCGACGGGACCGCCGTCGCCTCGATGGTCTCGTCCGTCCTCACCTTCGGCACCCCGAACACGGGATCCGACGTCGCGGAGCGCCTCGGACGAATGGTCGACGACTCCGGCCAGGTCAGCCCCGCGGTGATCGCAGGACTGGACCCGCAGAGCCGGCTGAGCGTCTCGGCGATGCTCGCCTCCTGCGGGGACGCCGTCTCGGAGGACGCCGAGCACGCGGGGGAGTGCACGGGAGTGCCGATGATCGACGCCCTCGCCTCGGCGGCGGGCAAGGGCCTGCGGACGGGATCGACCGAGCTCGGCTCCCTGCCGCACTGGCCCGCCGGCGTGCACGTGACGGCGCTGGTGGGTGACATCCAGGTGACCGCCGCGGTGGCGCTCGGCCTCGCCACCGCGCCGGTCGACCTCGGCGACATCATGGTCGCGACCGGATCGGCGACGGCCGGAGTCGACGACTACGTGGTCTCGACCTGCCGCTACACCTACCTCGCCGCGGCGGACGTGCCGTCTCTCGTCGCCGAGCTCTCGCCGTTCGCGCGGCTCGGCGATGCTCTGCGCTTCGCGAAGCTCGTGGTCGACGTCGACGCGAGCCCGTGCCACCACGCGCGGCTGACCCGGAACGTCGACCTCGTCGAGCACGCCACCGGCGTCGTGTCGGACGTCGTCGCGGGCGAGCTGTCCGCTCCGCACGCCTCTCGAGCGCAGACCGCGGCGAGGGCGCTCCCGGCGGCGGAGGAGTCCCGGAGGCGGTCCTCGTGACCGGTCGGCGGACACCGCCGAGGAGACACCATGTCGCGTCAGTTGACGGACGTCTGTCGGGAAGCATACGGTCGGACCGGCCCATGGGGAGGCCGCCTGGGGGACAGGCAGCGCGGCCCGCGCGGCACCCGAGCCGCATGCGCGGGCCGCGCCCGTCTCCGATCTCCTCTCACGTTCCGCGCTCCCTCCGGGTACGCTCGGCTGGACAGTAGATGTCGGAGGCTCCTCCGTGCATCCCGGCGCCGGAGGCCTGATGAGCGACGACCCCCTCGATGCGGAGGAGCCGGCGCGTCCTCCCCGCCTGACCCGCGAGCAGGTCCGCACCCGCCTGCTGGACGCCGCTCTCGCGGTCGTCCGCGCCGAGGGCCTGCGCGTCGGAGTCGCCCACCTGCCCCTCGAGGACGTCATCCGCTCGGCGGGTGTTCCGCGCAGCACCGTGTACCGGATCTGGCCCACCCGCCAGTCGTTCTACGACGAGCTGATCGCCGCGATCCCGGAGAGGGTCCTCGCCACCCGCCTCGACCAGCCGTCCCTGCGGGCCGGGAACTCCCACCTCCACCGCAGCCTCGACCCCGAGCCGACCCCGGCGCAGCGCCGCGAGGCCCTGACCGCCTCCGTCCGGGTCGCCGTCGACGCGAACGTCGACAACGTCTTCTCGTCGCAGCACTGGCGCAACTTCATCGCTCTCGCCGGCGCGGTGGGATCGCACGAGGAGCCGGCACGGACCGCCATCGGATCCGCTCTGCGGTCCCGCCAGCTGCACTTCATCGACAACATGGCGAAGTACTACGAGCACACCCTCGCCGAGGCGGGGCTCCGGCTGCGCCCGGACCGCGGCTCCGCCGCTCTCGCCTCCGCCGTCTCGGCCCTGATCGAGGGGCTGTGCATCGCGCGGATCGCGGCACCGGAGCTGGTGACCGGCCCGCTCGACCCGGCCGATCCCGAGGGGCCGTCGCTGGCGGTGGTGTCGGTGCTGCTGCTGATCGACGGGTTCACCGAACCGGACGAGTGATCCGGGTCGCGAGGTCCGCTCAGTCCTCCGCGACCGGCTCCAGCATCCCGTCGACGATCGAGCGGATCGTCCAGGCCGCCAGGGTCCACTCGACCGGCTCGCCGTCGAGGCCGGGGGCGGTCACCGGAGTGTCGAGGTCGTCGTCGAGGAGCCGGCCGCGGTGGGCGAGCCCGTCGATCACGATCGCGGTGAGGTGGGCGAGCTGGAGCGTCGTGAATCCCGGGCGCATCGTCCCGCCGAAGACCTGCAGCGTCTCCTCGTAGAAGTCGCGCATCCGGCGCGTGAGCATGCCCTCGATCCGCTTCGCCGTGGCGCGCACGGCGTCGCGTGCAGGCCCCTCCTCCATCGAGAAGGTGCAGGCGAGCAGCGCGTTGTACGACGACCAGTCGGCGGAGCGGCGGAGCGACTCGGCATTGGCCCGCGCGCCGATGCGGATGGTCTCCCAGGCGACCCGGCGGCGGCCGGCGGCCGTGGAGAGCAGATCGGTGGAGCGCTCGTAGACCTCGCGCATCTCCTGCTGGGCCTCGGGATCGGCGCCCTCCGCGTACCGGTCCCGCACGAAGACCTCGCCGACCAGGTCGGCCACGAACTCTTCGCGCGTGCTCCAGATCCGGTAGACGGAGCTGCGCGGCACGCCGGCCAGGCGGATGTACTCCTCCATGGGCAGGTGCGCGAAGCTCACCGTGAGGCCGTGGTTCGAGACGACGTCGCGCGCCGTGGCGATCATGCGGCTGCGGACCTGCTCCGCGGGGATCCTCCGGGCCCGCCGGGAGCCCTCTGCGCTGTCGTCCATGGAGAGGGACACTAGCCGGAGACGGTGCCGGGGGTGGTCCTCCACGCGCTCCGTGAGCCGATCCGGAGTGCTCTGGGGGCGTCCTCCCACTGAGACGGAATGTCCCATCACGTGCACGACGACGTCGCGGACCGCTACGGTGCAGCCGGGGCGGACCCGAACCTGCCCCTGCTAGGGGACCCCCGTGACCGGATTCGATCGGTTCACGCTGGCCGTCGTCGACGGACCAGCGATCGAGCGCGCCGCGCTGCAGGCGCTGCTCGCGCAGCTGCTGCCGCAGTTCTCGCACGACGAGGAGGGCGTCGACCGTATCGCGGTCCTCGACCTGGACGGCGTGCCCGGCGAGGAGGTGGCCGACACCCTCGAGCGTGCGGCGGCCCGGACCGTCGGCCTCGTCGTGCTCTCCTCCTCCGACTCCCTGGAGCCGGTGCGGGCCGTGCTGCGACGGGAGAGGGCGGCCTACGTCTGGAAGGGCGACGACCCCAGCGAGCTCGCGGCGGCGGTCGTCTCGGTCGCCTCCGGCCGGACCTGGATCTCGGACACCGCCCGCCACCGGCTCGTGCACGGGCGCGAGGAGCGCCGCCCGGTGCTGAGCCCGCAGGAGAGCCGTGTGATGCGCGCCTACGGAGCGGGTGCCGCGGTCCGCACCGTCGCGGTCGACCTCAGCGTCGCCGAGCACACCGTCCGCACCTACATCAAGCGGATCCGCGCCAAGTACCTCGAGACCGGCGTCACTCTCGACTCACGGGTCGACTTCTACCGCCACCTCGGCGACCACGACGTCGCCATCCGCCGCGGCGGAGACCGGGTGCGGGCCGGCCTGCAGCAGGCGGCCGGCGACGTGGTCGGCGAGCGCCGAGCCTGAGGCGAGCAGGATCGCGTTCCCGCCGGTGCGCCCCTCGACGAAGGCGGTCGATCCGACCGCTGCGGTCACCGGGAGCAGCTCGCGGACGACCCCGCGCAGGCGGTCCAGCCTCCGGTGGTCGGCGTCGTCGGCGACATTGACCGCGAGGAGCCCGTCGGCGCCGACCCGGGCGGCGAGCGGAGCGAGGACGGACGCGCGGTAGAACGCCTCCGGGATCTCGTCCCCGTCGTAGACGTCGAGCACGACGAGGTCGGCGCTCCAGGGCGGCAGGGGCCCTGCGGCGTCGGCCGTGAGGAGTCGGACGCGCGCGCCGCGGGGGAGCGGCGCGTGCTCGAGCACGAACTCCACGAGTCCCGCCGCGCTCTCCACCGCGAGCTGCTCGGAGCCCGGCCGGGTCGCGGCGACGTAGCGGGCCAGGGCCAGGGCTCCGGCTCCGAGGTGCAGCACGCGCAGCGGCTCGCCGGGCGGGGCGGCGGCGTCGACCACCGCGCCGAGGCGCGCGAGGTACTCGAGGTGCAGAGCCCGGGGATCGCCCGGATCGATCAGCGACTGCTCCGCGCCGTCGACCGTGAGCAGCAGCGCCTCCGGCCGCACGGGATCCGGCCCCAGCACGGCTGTGCGGCCTCCCGGCAGCAGGAGGGACGGAGGCATCCCGTCACGCTAGCGCTCCTCGCGCGATCCGCCCCGCCGCCGCTACGGTGACAGGCATGGCCGCCCTGATCCTGCTCGACGTCGACGGCGTCCTGAACCCCTCCGTCCGCAGCGATCGCGCCTCGGGCTCGCACCGCCTGGAGCTCGAGCCGGAGCGGGCGGCGCTCGTCGCCCGCCTGGCCGCGGTCGGCACGATCGTGTGGGCCACGACCTGGCCGCCGCGCTTGACGCGGGTCCTCGCCCAGGACCTCGGGCTGCCGGCGGGTACGGAGGCGATCGTCTTCGACGGCGGCCTCCCGCGCGACCCGCGGTTCCCGGGCCGGACGGGCAAGCTCCAGCCCGTAGCGGTGTGGCTGGAGGCGGCCGCCGAGCGCGGCGCGATCGACGCCGTGGTGTGGATCGACGACAACCTCCACGAGGACGCCTACGACTGGGCCCGCGAGCAGAGCACCCCCTTCCACCTGGTGCGTCCGGAGTCGGCGGCGGGCCTCACGAGCGACGAGGTCGCCGGTGCCGAGCACTTCCTGGCCGGACTCCCGGCGTCACACGGCGACATCCGGGAATAGGGCCGCCCCCTCCACTGGTTATCGTCACTCCGGGCGGTTCCGCCGAGCAGCGGTCCGCCCCGGGACGACCCGTCCCCTCGTCGATCCCCGCGCCGCATCCGGCACAGCGGGACCGCCACGACTCCGTGATGCACCGAAGGACAACACCGTGACCCTCTCCGCCCGCACCTCCCTGCGCGTCCTGCTCGGCACGACCGCCGCCGCCGCCGCCCTGGTCCTCGCCGGCTGCGCGCCCGCCTCGACCGACGACGTGGTCTCCGGCTCGAGCGGCGAGGGCACCGCCTCCGCCAGCTCCGGCCTGACTCTGGCCGAGGTCGAGGACTCGGGGAAGCTCACCATCGGCACCGAGGGCACCTACCCGCCCTTCTCCTTCCACGCCGACGGCGGGACGGGAGCCCTCACCGGCTACGACGTCGATGTGATCACCGCCGTGGCCGAGAAGCTGGGCGTCGAGCCCGACTTCCAGGAGACGCAGTGGGACGCGATGTTCGCGGGCCTGGACGGAGCGCGCTTCGACGTGATCGCGAACCAGGTCTCGATCAACGACGAGCGCGAGGCGAAGTACGACTTCTCGGAGCCGTACTCGGTCAGCCCCGGCGTCGTGATCGTCCCCTCGAGCGACACCTCGATCACCGACCTCGCCGGCCTCTCCGGCAAGACCACCGCGCAGTCGCTCTCGAGCAACTGGTACACCGTCGCGCAGGAGAACGGCGCCGAGGTCGAGGGCGTCGAGGGCTGGGCGCAGGCCATCGCCCTCGTCGAGCAGGGCCGCGTCGACGCGACCGTGAACGACCGCCTCACCTGGCTCGACTGGTCCACGACCTACCCCGACCAGGCCGCGGGCCTCAAGGTCGCCGTCACCACCGACGACACCTCCGAGAGCGCCTTCACCTTCCCGAAGGGCTCGGACGACCTCGTCGAGGCCGTCGACTCCGCCCTCGACGAGCTGCGCGAGGACGGCACCCTCGCCTCCATCTCCGAGCGCTACTTCGGAGCCGACGTCTCCCAGTAGCCCCACCCCGAGGCGGCTCCTCCCCTTCCGGGAGGGGCCGTCTCGTGCGTGAGCGGCCCCGACGCGGGGGAGCGGCGGAGCGGCTCAGGCAGCGGGTCCGCCCGCAAGGGCGCCCGCCCCGGCGAGAAGCGTGCCAGCATTCCCCAGGAGGCGGAGACGATCCGCCCCCGACGCCACCACCCGATCGAGCCGACCGCGGATCCTCCCGCGAAGGCGGGAGAACACAATGGACCTCGTCCTCCGGTCGTTCTGGCCGATCCTCTCCGGGGGCATCGTCGGGACGATCCCGCTCGCGCTGGCGAGCTTCGCCATCGGGCTCGTGCTCGCGCTGGCGGTCGCCCTGATGCGGCTCTCGCGGGTGCGGATCCTCTCCTGGATCGCGCGCGCCTACATCTCCGTCATCCGGGGCACGCCGCTCCTGGTGCAGCTGTTCGTGATCTTCTACGGGCTGCCGAGCCTCGGACTGAAGATCGACCCCTGGCCCAGCGCCACCATCGCGTTCGCCCTCAACGTGGGCGGCTACGCGGCGGAGGTGATCCGCGCGGCGATCCTCAGCGTCCCGAAGGGGCAGTGGGAGGCGGCGCACACGATCGGCATGAGCCGCTCGCTCTCGCTGCGGCGCATCATCCTCCCGCAGGCCGCGCGCGTCTCCGTCCCGCCGCTGTCGAACACCTTCATCTCGCTGGTGAAGGACACCTCGCTGGCCTCCCTCATCCTGGTGACCGAGCTCTTCCGGCAGGCGCAGAAGATCGCCACCGCGTCGAGCGAGTTCATGCTCCTCTACCTCGAGGCCGCTCTGATCTACTGGCTCATCTGCCTGGTGCTCTCCAGCGGCCAGGGCCTGCTCGAGAAGCGATTGGACCGCTATGTCGCCCGCTGACACTCCGACCGACGCGCGGCCCGTGCTCACGGCCCGCGGCCTCCGCAAGTCGTTCGGCGGGGTGGAGGTGCTGCGCGGCATCGACCTGGAGATCCGCCGCGGCGAGGTCGTCGCCCTGATCGGGCCCTCGGGCTCGGGCAAGACCACCGTCCTGCGCTCGCTGAACAGCCTCGAGGTGCCGGACGGCGGGGTGGTCGAGCTCGCCGACGGCAGCGTCCTCGACTTCGACCGCGGCGTCGGACGGAAGGCGCTGACCGGGCTGCGCGACCACTCCGCGATGGTCTTCCAGCACTTCAACCTCTTCCCGCACCTGACCGTCCTCCAGAACGTGACGGAGGGGCCGCTGCGAGTGCAGCGCCGTCCCGCGTCCGAGGTGGTCCCGGAGGCGGAGCGCCTGCTCGAGCGCGTCGGCCTCGGCGGCCGGGGGAGCGCCTACCCCTTCGAGCTCTCCGGCGGTCAGCAGCAGCGCGTCGGCATCGTCCGGGCGCTCGCGTTGCGGCCCGATCTGCTCCTCTTCGACGAGCCCACCTCGGCGCTGGACCCGGAGCTGGTCGGCGACGTGCTCTCGCTGATGCGGGAGCTGGCGGGGGAGGGCTGGACCATGCTCGTCGTGACGCACGAGCTCGAGTTCGCCCGGCAGGTGGCCTCGGAGGTCGTCTTCATGGCCGACGGCGTGGTCGTCGAGCGGGGCGCCCCTGCGCAGATCCTCCGGGAGCCGCGCGAGCCGCGCACGCGGCAGTTCCTGCACCGCCTCCTCCACCCGCTCGAGTAGACGGTCGGCGCTGTCCCCCGTCGACGGGGAGCCGCGCGGCGCACCGGGCGCGGCGGAAGGCGTGCCTATGCTGTCCGGGTGACCTGGAGCAGCGACGCCGAGACCACGCGGATCCCCTCCGCGACCGAGACGTCCGGCGGAACCGGACCCCAGCCGACCCGGGAGTACGTCTGGCCCGAACCCGTGACGGGCCGGCAGCCGACCGTCGAGCCCGTCGCCCCGGTCGTCGCGGCGTCCGCCCCCAGCGCCCTCGGGCCGGTCGAGGCCGAGCCCGAGCCGGTCCGGCGCTCCGGCAACCGTCTCGCGGGCCTCGCGCTCGCCCTCCTGACGACCGCGGTCTTCGCCGTCCTGTACCTCGTCGCCCTGACGGCGATCCGCCTCCTCGTCGACCGCGTCGGCGGCGACCCGGTCGCCCTCGCGCTGGACGCGGCACCGACCGCGCTCTTCCTCGCCCCGGTGGCCGCGTTCCTGGTCGGCCTGGCGCTGATCGTGCTGGTCGTGAACCGCGCGGGCTGGTGGGCCTACGTCCTCGGCGGCTTCCTCGTCGCCCTCCTCACGGCCGCGGCCGCGCTGGTCGGCGGCTGGAGCGCCGTCGGACCGCTCGCCCTGCCGATCGACCGCTCCCTCGCGCTCGACTACGTCCGCGATCCCGCCGTCCTCGCGGCGGTCCTCGCCGCCGGCGTCCTCGGCCGGGAGGCGAGCGTCTGGGGCGGCGCCGCGATCGCGGGCCGCGCCCGAGGCGTCAAGCGCCGCAACGCCGAGCGCGAAGCGGCCGCGCAGTCGTGACTCCGGAGGGGCAGGGGCAGGGCCGCGGAGCCGGCCTGGGCTACGGCCTCGCGCTGGCCGGCTTCGCCGCGTTCCTCTACCTCGCCCTGGTCGTCTGCGCGTTCGGGGTCCTCAGCCTCCTACTGGACCAGGACGTCGTGCCCGAGCGCGACGCCGGCCCGCTGCTGGGGCCGGTCTCGGTGGCGGTCTGCGTCGTCGCCGTGCTGGTCGCGATGGTGACCCTCGCCGCCCGTCCCGCCGTCCACCGCGTCCTCGGCCCGTCGCTGCTGACCGGGGTCGTCGTCTACCTGCTCTTCCTCCTCACCGGCGGAGCGCTCTACGGGCTCGGCCGCCAGGAGCCGGGGGAGATCCTCGGCTGGATCCTCGACCACGCCCCCACTGTCTTCGCGATCGCGACCGGCGTGCTCGCGGCGGCCGTCCAGCTCGTGTTCCTCCTGCTCCTGGCCCGTCGCGACGCCGGCGGCCGCAGCCCCCACTGGGGCTGGGAGGGCGACGAGCGGGAGTGACGACGGAGTCCCGGCGCGGCTCAGCGCGGCGCTGCGGCATCTCCCAGGGCGAACGCCGCTCGGTTGACCGGCCCCGTCACTCCCCGTAATATTCTTCGGGTGTGCGCTTTGCCGTGCGCTCGTGTCGTGCCTCCGGGTCGATGCGGTCGCCGCACTTCGCTCTACCGGGTCCGCGAGGATCCGCGGGTTCGTCCGATCGGGCGGCCCCCACGGCATACCCCTCACCCTCCCGGTCCCGCTCGCGGGGCCGCGGGGTGCGTCGGGTCCAGATGAACTCGGCCGTTCCCGGAGACGGGAGGGCCGAATGTCGACCATCGATCCGCTGTCACCGTGCAGCATTCAAGGAGCAAAACCAGTGCCAACGATTCAGCAGTTGGTCCGCAAGGGACGCACGCCGAAGGTCACCAAGACCAAGGCGCCCGCCCTGAAGGCCAACCCCCAGCAGCGCGGCGTCTGCACGCGCGTCTACACGACCACGCCCAAGAAGCCGAACTCGGCCCTCCGCAAGGTGGCCCGCGTGAAGCTCTCCAACGGCACCGAGGTCACCGCCTACATCCCCGGCGAGGGCCACAACCTGCAGGAGCACTCGATGGTGCTCGTGCGCGGCGGTCGCGTCAAGGACCTCCCCGGTGTCCGCTACAAGATCGTTCGCGGCGCCCTGGACACCCAGGCCGTCAAGAACCGCAAGCAGGCTCGCAGCCGGTACGGCGCGAAGATGGAGAAGAAGTAATGCCTCGTAAGGGCCCCGCTCCCAAGCGCCCCGTCGTCGCAGACCCCGTCTACGGCGCCCCCATCGTCAGCCAGCTCGTCAACAAGATCCTCCTGGACGGCAAGAAGGGCCTCGCCGAGCGCATCGTCTACGGTGCCCTCGAGGGCGTCGCCGGCAAGAACGGCCAGGACGCGGTCGTCACCCTCAAGAAGGCGCTCGACAACGTCCGCCCGACCCTCGAGGTCCGCAGCCGCCGCGTCGGTGGCTCGACCTACCAGGTCCCGGTCGAGGTCAAGCCCCACCGCGCCAACACCCTCGCGCTCCGCTGGCTCACCAGCTACGCGAAGGCCCGTCGCGAGAAGACGATGACCGAGCGTCTCATGAACGAGATCCTCGACGCGTCGAACGGTCTGGGCGCCGCTGTCAAGCGTCGCGAGGACACCCACAAGATGGCCGAGTCGAACAAGGCCTTCGCGCACTACCGCTGGTAGCGCACCCCGCGGCCGCCTCCGGGCGACCGCGACCACCGGGCCCGCGGCGTCACCGCTGCGGGCCCGGTCCCGGCGGCGGATCGCCCGATCCCCGCGACCGGGCGACCGCCACCACCAGAATCCCAGCCATTCGGCCATGAACCCGGTGCGCTGGCTCCATCACCTATCGGAGGAACTCCGTGGCACAAGATGTGCTCACCGACCTGAACAAGGTCCGCAACATCGGCATCATGGCCCACATCGATGCCGGCAAGACCACCACCACCGAGCGCATCCTGTTCTACACGGGTATCACGCACAAGATCGGCGAGGTCCACGACGGCGCCGCGACGATGGACTGGATGGCGCAGGAGCAGGAGCGCGGCATCACGATCACATCCGCCGCGACGACCTGCTTCTGGAACAAGAACCAGATCAACATCATCGACACCCCCGGTCACGTCGACTTCACGGTCGAGGTCGAGCGCTCGCTCCGCGTCCTCGACGGCGCCGTCGCCGTCTTCGACGGCAAGGAGGGCGTCGAGCCCCAGTCCGAGACCGTCTGGCGTCAGGCCGACAAGTACGACGTCCCGCGCATCTGCTTCGTCAACAAGATGGACAAGCTCGGCGCCGACTTCTACTACACGGTCGACACGATCATCAAGCGCCTCGGCGCGAAGCCGCTGGTCATCCAGCTGCCCATCGGCGCGGAGTCCTCCTTCGAGGGCGTCGTCGACCTGGTCGAGATGCGCGCGCTCACGTGGCGCGGCGACTCGAAGGGCGACGTCGCGCTCGGCGCGAAGTACGAGATCGAGGAGATCCCGGCCGACCTCGCCGACAAGGCGGCGGAGTACCGCGAGAAGCTCCTCGAGACCGTCGCGGAGACCTCCGACGAGTTGCTCGAGAAGTACTTCGGCGGCGAGGAGCTCACCGTCGCGGAGATCAAGGGCGCCATCCGCAAGATGACCGTCAACTCCGAGATCTACCCGGTGCTCTGCGGCTCGGCGTTCAAGAACCGCGGCGTCCAGCCGATGCTCGACGCTGTCGTGGACTACCTCCCCTCCCCGCTCGACGTCCCCGCCATCGAGGCGCACGACGTCCGCGACGAGGAGAAGGTCATCATGCGCCACGCGGACTCGACCGAGCCCTTCTCGGCGCTCGCGTTCAAGGTCGCCGTGCACCCGTTCTTCGGTCGCCTGACCTACGTCCGCGTCTACTCGGGCAAGCTCGACTCCGGTGCCCAGGTCATCAACTCGACCAAGGGCAAGAAGGAGCGCATCGGCAAGATCTTCCAGATGCACTCCAACAAGGAGAACCCGGTCGACTCGGTCACCGCCGGCCACATCTACGCCGTCATCGGCCTCAAGGACACCACCACCGGTGACACCCTGAGCGACCCGGCCGCGCAGGTCGTGCTCGAGTCGATGACCTTCCCGGAGCCCGTCATCGAGGTCGCCATCGAGCCCAAGACGAAGGCGGACCAGGAGAAGCTCGGTACCGCGATCCAGAAGCTCGCGGAGGAGGACCCCACCTTCCGCACGGAGCAGAACCAGGAGACCGGTCAGACGGTCATCAAGGGAATGGGCGAGCTGCACCTCGACATCCTGGTCGACCGCATGAAGCGCGAGTTCAACGTCGAGGCCAACGTGGGCAAGCCCCAGGTCGCGTACCGCGAGACGATCCGCCGCACGGTTGAGAAGTACGACTACACCCACAAGAAGCAGACGGGTGGCTCCGGCCAGTTCGCGAAGGTCCAGATCACCATCGAGCCGATGGAGGTCGAGGCCGACAAGACCTACGAGTTCGTCAACGGCGTCACCGGTGGCCGCGTCCCGCGCGAGTACATCCCCTCCGTCGACGCGGGCATCCGCGACGCCATGCAGGTCGGCGTGCTCGCCGGCTACCCCATGGTCGGCGTGAAGGCGACCCTGGTCGACGGAGCGGCGCACGACGTCGACTCCTCCGAGATGGCGTTCAAGATCGCCGGCTCGATCGCGTTCAAGGAGGCCTCGCGCAAGGCGCAGCCGGTCCTCCTCGAGCCGCTCATGGCCGTCGAGGTCCGTACTCCCGAGGAGTACATGGGCGACGTCATCGGCGACATCAACTCGCGTCGCGGGATGATCCAGTCGATGGAGGACGCCACCGGCATCAAGGTCATCCGGGCCAACGTCCCGCTGTCCGAGATGTTCGGCTACATCGGAGACCTGCGCTCGAAGACCTCGGGCCGCGCCGTCTACTCGATGACGTTCGAGACCTACGCCGAGGTCCCCAAGGCCGTGGCCGAGGAGATCGTCCAGAAGAACAAGGGCGAGTAGCTCCGCCCCTGGGCCGTCGCCGTTCCCCGGAACGGCGGCGGCCTGGTAGTGTCGTGCGGGTTTGCTGCCGAGTGCAGCGCGCCCCCTGTCGCAGCGGGACGGCCGCACGACCACTGCCGGTAACATACGTACACAAAACCCCCGCAAGTCCTCCTGTCCTCGTGCCGCCCCGTGCGGCCGCCCGGATGCGGATGCTTGCACCTAAGTCCTGAGGAGGACCCACAGTGGCTAAGGCCAAGTTCGAGCGGACCAAGCCGCACGTCAACATCGGAACCATCGGTCACGTCGACCACGGAAAGACCACGCTCACCGCGGCGATCTCGAAGGTTCTGGCGGACAAGTTCCCGTCCGCGACCAACGTCCAGCGTGACTTCGCGTCGATCGACTCCGCTCCCGAGGAGCGCCAGCGCGGCATCACGATCAACATCTCGCACGTCGAGTACGAGACGCCGAAGCGCCACTACGCGCACGTCGACGCCCCGGGTCACGCCGACTACATCAAGAACATGATCACCGGCGCGGCCCAGATGGACGGCGCGATCCTCGTGGTCGCCGCCACCGACGGCCCGATGGCTCAGACCCGTGAGCACGTCCTCCTCGCCAAGCAGGTCGGCGTCCCCTACCTCCTCGTCGCGCTGAACAAGGCCGACATGGTGGACGACGAGGAGATCCTGGAGCTCGTCGAGCTCGAGGTCCGCGAGCTCCTCTCGTCGCAGGGCTTCCCCGGCGACGACGCCCCCGTCGTGCGCGTCTCCGGCCTCAAGGCCCTCGAGGGCGACGACACCTGGACCCAGTCGATCCTCGACCTGATGGACGCGGTCGACGAGTCCATCCCGGACCCGGTGCGCGACAAGGACAAGCCGTTCCTCATGCCGATCGAGGACGTCTTCACGATCACCGGTCGTGGAACCGTCGTCACCGGCCGTGCGGAGCGTGGAACCCTCGCTCTGAACTCCGAGGTCGAGATCGTCGGCATCCGCCCGACGCAGAAGACCACGGTCACCGGAATCGAGATGTTCCACAAGCAGCTCGACGAGGCCTGGGCCGGCGAGAACTGCGGTCTGCTCCTCCGCGGCACCAAGCGCGAGGACGTCGAGCGCGGCCAGGTCGTCGTCAAGCCGGGTTCGGTCACGCCGCACACGGACTTCGAGGGCACCGCGTACATCCTGTCCAAGGATGAGGGTGGGCGTCACAACCCGTTCTACGCGAACTACCGTCCGCAGTTCTACTTCCGCACCACCGACGTCACCGGCGTCATCACGCTGCCCGAGGGCACCGAGATGGTCATGCCCGGCGACACCACCGACATGACGGTCGCGCTGATCCAGCCGATCGCCATGGAGGAGGGCCTCGGCTTCGCCATCCGTGAGGGTGGACGCACCGTGGGTGCCGGTACGGTCACCAAGATCATCAAGTAGGTCCGTCCTACCGATCTCTCGAGAGGGGTCGTCCGCTTCGGCGGGCGGCCCCTCTCGTCGTTCCCGGGGACGCCCGGCTAGCGTGGCGGCATGCCCTTCGTGAAGAGCGACCCCCGTGCCCTCCCGCAGTTCTTCGAGTGGGAGGCGGCCGGCCTGGACTGGCTGCGCGAGGCGGACGGCGGTGCGCGCTGTGTCGGGGTGGAGAGGGTGTCGCCCGGGCGCATCGAGCTGGAGGAGATCCGCTCCGCGCGACCCTCCGCCGAGTCGGCTCGGGCCTTCGGCGCCGCGCTCGCCCGGACGCACGACGCCGGAGCCGCGGCGTTCGGAGCGCCGCCCCCGGGATGGACCGGCCCCGCCTACATCGGCCGCCGCGAGATGCCGTGCCGCCCGGACGACTCGTGGGGGCGCTTCTACGCGGAGCAGCGGGTGCGGCCGTTCCTCGGCCCCGCCGTGGAGGCGGGCAACCTCACGGCAGCCGAGTCGCGGCTCGTCGAGCAGGCTCTGGGCCGGGTGGCGGCCGGAGCCTTCGACGACGGTGCGGGGCCCGCCCGGATCCACGGGGACCTCTGGACCGGCAACGTGCTCTGGACGGCGGACGGCGCCGTCCTGATCGACCCCGCCGCTCACGGGGGACACCGCGAGACCGATCTGGCGATGCTGGCCCTCTTCGGCGCTCCGCACCTCGACGCCGTCCTCCAGGGCTACCGCGACCAGCATCCGCTGGGGGCCGGCTACGAGGAGCGGGTGCCACTCCACCAGCTGCACCCGCTCGCCGTCCACGCCGCCGGTCACGGTCCCTCCTACGGCCGCGCCCTGGCAGACGCAGCGGAGCAGGTGATCGCACTGGCCGGTTGACCGGCGCGCCCGCACCGTTCCCCCAGCCGGGAGCGCCACACTGAGGCACGCGCCGCCCTGTGCGCGTTTACAAGGAGGCATCATCGTGGATCTCGGGAAGCTCGGACGCCAGGCCGGCGAACTGCTCAACAGCCGGAAGGCCCAGGACGCGCTGCGGAGCGAGAAGGCCGAGCAGGTCTCCGACCAGACCCTCGAGAAGGCGGGCGAGATCGCCAGCCGCCTCACCAACGGCAAGTACGACGACCGCATCGAGGACCTGAAGCGCCAGGCCGACAAGCGGATCGGCAACGAGTAGCGGCTGCCGACCGACTGCTCGTCCCCGCCGTCAAGCGGGTGCGGGCCTCGGATCCGCCGTCCTATCGTCGGATCGATGGCTGACACTCGCGCGCGACGACTCCGTAGGACCGATTCGAGCGGGCGCGGCTACACCCGGGTGCGCGCGGGCTCCGGCTTCAGCTACCGCGACCCGAAGGGCGCGACCGTCGCCGACAAGGAGCTGCGCGCGCGCTTCGACCGTCTCGGCATCCCGCCGGCCTGGACGGACGTCTGGATCGCCCCGTACCCCAACGGGCACATCCAGGCCACCGGTGTCGACTCCGCCGGCCGCCGCCAGTACATCTACCATCCGACCTGGCGCGAGCAGAAGGACCGGATCAAGTTCGACCGGGCGCTGCGGCTCGCGGAGGCCCTGCCGGGGGCGCGCCGGGCCGTGACCATCGCCCTCCGCTCGGACGGACCCAGCCGCGAGCGCGCGCTGGCCACCGCCTTCCGGATGCTCGACACCGGATCGCTCCGCGTCGGCAGCGAGAGGTACGCGAAGGAGCACGGCAGCATCGGCCTCTCGACGCTCCTGTGCGCGCACGCCACGACCCACGGGGACCGGGTCGCCCTCGCCTTCCCCGGGAAGAGCCATCAGGCGTGGACGAGCGAGATCCTCGACCACGACCTCTCGCGCGTCGTCCGTGCTCTCAAGCGTCGTGGGCCGAACGCCCGCCTGCTCGCCTGGAAGGACGGGCGGGAGTGGCGGCCGGTCTCGGCGCCCGAGATCAACGACTACGTGCGCGAGCGCGCCGGCGACGACTTCACGGCGAAGGACTTCCGCACTCTGCACGGCACGGTCGCGGCCGCGCTGAGCCTGGCGAAGTCGGGCCCGCGGGCCACGCAGCGCGCTCGAAACTCCGCGATCGCCCAGGCGATGCGCGACGCCTCGGACGTGCTCGGGAACACGCCGACGGTCGCCCGCGCCAGCTACGTCGACCCGCGGCTGCTGGACCACTTCCGCGCCGGCGAGACCATCGACGCGTCGCGCCCCGCGTCGGCCGAGACCGCCGTCCGGGCGCTGCTCTTCGAGTAGCGGGGGAGGCCCTCCGGCCCGCGCTGCTGATCGGAGCGACCGGCTCCCACGGTCCGTCACGACGTGCTCGCGAAGGAGCCCTCCGGCGCGACACGCCCGGGTTGCAGGGGTGGGGCATCTGTGGGAGACTCTTCTAGTTCAAAATTTCCTCTCGGGCGGCGTGCTGCTCGCAGGGGGACACTGCCAGGCAGTGCCGAGACGGCATCGCGGAGGCTCGACCCGAGAGGGCGGCCACGCGGGTGCGACGTCGAGGCGGCGGGTAGCAGAACGACAACAACCGACATCTCAACGGTCTCTCCGTGCGTCGTGCGTTCTGCACGCCGATCGGAGCGCCCCGAGGGTGCGGTGCTTTTGACAGAAGAACACTGGTTGCACTTTTCCGGGTCACCGGAGTTCCTTCGCGAGCGCGTCCAATGCGAGACGAGTCCGGCTCCGGCCGGGGGAGTCGCGTACGACGCAATAACAAGAGAGTGAGAGATCACACATGGCGGGACAGAAGATCCGCATCCGACTGAAGTCGTACGACCACGAGGTCATCGACACGTCGGCGCGCAAGATCGTCGACACGGTCACCCGTGCCGGTGCAACGGTGGTCGGCCCCGTGCCGCTGCCGACCGAGAAGAACGTGGTCTGCGTGATCCGTTCTCCCCACAAGTACAAGGACAGCCGCGAGCACTTCGAGATGCGCACCCACAAGCGCCTCATCGACATCATCGACCCGACGCCCAAGGCCGTCGACTCGCTCATGCGCCTCGACCTGCCGGCCGACGTCAACATCGAGATCAAGCTCTAAGGAGGAGTGCCACCATGTCTGTCACTGTTTCCCCCACGCTGAAGACCAGCAAGGGCCTCCTCGGCACCAAGCTCGGAATGACCCAGGTCTGGGACGAGAACAACAAGCTCGTGCCGGTCACCGTCATCGAGATCAGCCCCAACGTCGTGACCCAGGTCCGCACGGAGGAGAAGGACGGCTACACCGCCGTCCAGCTCGCCGCCGGTGCGATCGACCCGCGCAAGGTGAACAAGCCCGCCGCCGGTCACTTCGACGCCGCGGGCGTCACCCCCCGCCGCCACCTCACCGAGGTCCGCACCTCCGACGCCGCCGACTACTCGGCCGGCCAGGAGCTGACCGTGGACGCCGTCTTCGAGGCCGGCACCAAGGTCGACGTCGTCGGCACCAGCAAGGGCAAGGGCTTCGCCGGCGTCATGAAGCGTCACAACTTCAAGGGCGTCTCGGCTTCGCACGGTTCGCACCGCAACCACCGCAAGCCCGGCTCCATCGGCGCCTCCTCGACCCCCAGCCGTGTCTTCAAGGGCATGCGCATGGCCGGTCGCATGGGTGGCGAGCGCGTCACCGTGCTCAACCTCAAGGTGCACTCCGTCGACGCCGAGAAGGGCCTGCTGCTCGTCAAGGGCGCCGTCCCCGGTGCCCGCGGTCGCCTCGTGTTCGTTCGCAACGCCGTGAAGGGAGCGTAGTTCCATGGCTACCTCTGTCGACATCATCGACGTCAAGGGCCAGAAGGCGGGCTCGGTCGAGCTCCCCGCCGCACTCTTCGACGTCCAGACCAACATCCCCCTCATCCACCAGGTCGTCGTGGCCCAGCTCGCCGCGGCGCGCCAGGGAACCCACAAGACGAAGAACCGCGGTGAGGTCTCCGGAGCCGGTCGCAAGCCGTTCAAGCAGAAGGGAACCGGTCGCGCTCGTCAGGGCTCGATCCGCGCCCCGCACATGACCGGTGGTGGCGTGGTCCACGGACCGACCCCCCGCAGCTACGCGCAGCGCACCCCCAAGAAGATGATCGCCGCGGCTCTGCTCGGCGCTCTCTCGGACCGCGCCCGCGGTGCCCGCATCCACGTGGTCGAGTCCCTCGCCCTCGGCGACACCCCCCGGACCAAGGACGTCCTCGTCCTGCTCGACGCCCTCTCGGTGTCGCGCAACGTCCTCGTGGTGCTCGAGCGCGACGACTACATCGCCGAGCTCTCGCTCCGCAACGTGCCGTTCGTGCACATCCTGCCGGCCGACCAGCTCAACGCGTACGACGTGCTCGTCTCCGACGACATCGTGTTCTCGAAGGGCGCGCTCGACGCGTTCATCGCGGCCAAGTCGGGCGTCGAGTCCAACAAGGAAGAGGTGAACGCATGAGCCAGTCCGCCGCGTTCAACAAGGACCCCCGCGACGTCATCATCTCCCCGGTGGTCTCGGAGAAGTCCTACGGCCTGATCGACGAGGGCAAGTACACCTTCGTGGTCGACCCGCGTTCGAACAAGACCGAGATCAAGCTCGCCATCGAGAAGATCTTCGGCGTCGAGGTCGCGTCGATCAACACGCTGAACCGCCAGGGCAAGACCCGCCGCACGAAGTTCGGCACCGGCAAGCGCAAGGACACCAAGCGCGCGATCGTCACGCTGAAGTCCGGCTCCATCGACATCTTCACGAGCGTCGGCTGAGCCGAAGAAGCGTAGAGGAAACAGACAATGGCTATTCGTAAGTACAAGCCCACGACCCCCGGTCGCCGCGGCTCCAGCGTTGCCGACTTCGCCGAGATCACCCGCTCGACGCCCGAGAAGTCGCTCCTGCGCCCGCTGTCCAAGACCGGTGGCCGCAACAACTCCGGCCGCATCACGACGCGTCACATCGGTGGTGGCCACAAGCGCCAGTACCGTCTGATCGACTTCCGTCGCAACGACAAGGACGGCGTCAACGCCAAGGTCGCTCAC
The DNA here is from genome assembly GCF_002931865.1 of Rathayibacter sp. AY1C7. Taxonomy (NCBI): domain Bacteria; kingdom Bacillati; phylum Actinomycetota; class Actinomycetes; order Micrococcales; family Microbacteriaceae; genus Rathayibacter; species Rathayibacter sp. AY1C7. The sequence goes on from NZ_PSWB01000020.1 coordinate 62,146, forward strand.
ATCGAGTACGACCCCAACCGCACGGCGCGCATCGCGCTGCTCCACTTCGTGGACGGCACCAAGCGCTACATCCTGGCCCCGAACAAGCTCTCGCAGGGCGACGTCGTGGAGTCGGGCGCCGGCGCCGACATCAAGCCCGGCAACAACCTGCCGCTGCGCAACATCCCGACCGGTACGGTCATCCACGCCATCGAGATCAAGCCGGGAGGCGGCGCCAAGCTCGCCCGCTCGGCCGGCACCTCGGTCCGCCTCGTCGCCAAGGACGGCCCCTACGCGCAGCTCCGCCTGCCGTCGGGCGAGATCCGCAACGTCGATGCGCGCTGCCGCGCCACGATCGGCGAGGTCGGCAACGCCGAGCAGTCGAACATCAACTGGGGCAAGGCCGGCCGCATGCGCTGGAAGGGCGTCCGCCCGACCGTCCGCGGTGTCGCGATGAACCCGGTCGACCACCCGCACGGTGGTGGAGAGGGCAAGACCTCCGGTGGACGCCACCCGGTCAGCCCGTGGGGTCAGTCCGAGGGACGCACCCGTCGCCCCAACAAGGAGAGCGACAAGCTCATCGTTCGCCGCCGCACCGCCGGTAAGAAGCGCAAGTAGGAGTTGTAGAAGATGCCTCGCAGTCTCAAGAAGGGCCCCTTCGTTGACGACCACCTGCTCCGCAAGGTGTTCACGGCCAACGAAGCCGGCAACAAGAACGTCATCAAGACCTGGTCGCGCCGTTCGATGATCATCCCGGCGATGCTGGGCCACACCATCGCGGTCCACGACGGTCGCAAGCACATCCCTGTGTTCGTGACCGAGACCATGGTCGGCCACAAGCTCGGCGAGTTCGCCCCCACTCGGACCTTCCGCGGTCACGAGAAGGACGACAAGAAGGGCCGTCGCCGCTGACGCGGCGACGAGAAGGAGGAGAGAAATGGTGGAGTCGATCGCACGCGTGCGACACATCCGCGTCACCCCCCAGAAGGCTCGCCGTGTCGTGAACCTGATCCGCGGGAAGCAGGCTCAGGAGGCACTGGCCATCCTGAAGTTCGCGCCGCAGGGTGCGTCCGAGCCCGTCTACAAGCTCGTCGCCTCGGCGATGGCCAACGCTCGCGTCAAGGCCGATGCCTCGAACGAGTACCTCGACGACCAGGACCTGATCGTGTCCCGCGCCTTCGTCGATGAGGGAACCACCCTCAAGCGATTCCAGCCCCGTGCTCAGGGTCGTGCCTTCCGCATCAACAAGCGCACCAGCCACATCACCGTCGTGCTGGCCACTCCTGAGGAGGGGACCAAGTAATGGGTCAGAAAGTAAACCCCTACGGTTTCCGTCTGGGAATCACCACCGACCACGTGTCGCGCTGGTTCTCCGACAGCACCAAGAAGGGCCAGCGGTACAGCGACTACCTCGCCGAGGACGTCAAGATCCGCCGACTCCTCGCCACGCAGCTCGACCGTGCGGGCGTCGCCCGCATCGAGATCGAGCGCACCCGTGACCGGGTCCGCGTCGACATCCACACCGCCCGCCCGGGCATCGTGATCGGCCGCCGCGGCGCCGAGGCCGAGCGCATCCGTGCCGACCTCGAGAAGCTCACGGGCAAGCAGATCCAGCTGAACATCCTCGAGGTCAAGAACCCCGAGGCCGAGGCTCAGCTGGTCGCCCAGGGCATCGCCGAGCAGCTCTCCGCCCGCGTGGCCTTCCGCCGCGCGATGCGCAAGGGCCTGCAGGGTGCTCAGCGCGCCGGCGCCAAGGGCGTCCGCATCCAGGTCTCCGGCCGCCTCGGCGGCGCCGAGATGAGCCGCTCGGAGTTCTACCGCGAGGGACGCGTGCCGCTGCACACCCTCCGCGCGAACATCGACTACGGCTTCTACGAGGCGAAGACCACCTTCGGCCGCATCGGCGTGAAGGTCTGGATCTACAAGGGCGACATCACCAACAAGGAGCTCGCCCGCGAGCAGGCGAACAGCAAGTCGTCGCGCCCCGAGCGCAGCGACCGTCCGCGCCGTGCACCCCGCCAGCAGAGCGAGGCGCCCGTCGCAGCAGGAGTTGAGGCATAACCATGTTGATTCCGCGTCGAGTCAAGCACCGCAAGCAGCACCACCCGGGCCGGTCCGGCCAGGCCACCGGTGGCACCAAGGTGTCGTTCGGTGAGTTCGGCATCCAGGCCCTCACCCCCGCCTACGTGACCAACCGTCAGATCGAGTCCGCTCGTATCGCGATGACGCGTCACATCAAGCGCGGCGGAAAGGTGTGGATCAACATCTACCCCGACCGTCCGCTCACCAAGAAGCCCGCCGAGACCCGCATGGGTTCCGGTAAGGGCTCGCCGGAGTGGTGGGTCGCGAACGTCAAGCCGGGTCGCGTCCTCTTCGAGGTCGCCGGCGTCGACGAGCAGCTCGCTCGTGAGGCCATGACCCGTGCCATCCACAAGCTGCCCCTCAAGGCACGCATCATCAAGCGCGAGGAGGGAGACGCGTAATGGCGATCGGATCCAAGGAGCTCGCCCCCGCCGAGCTCGACACCTACGAGGACGAGCGTCTCGTCACCGAGCTGAAGAAGGCCAAGGAGGAGCTGTTCAACCTCCGCTTCCAGTCGGCCACCGGTCAGCTGGACACCAACGGCCGCCTGCGTGCCGTCAAGCGCGACATCGCCCGCATCTACACGGTCATCCGTGAGCGCGAGCTGGGCATCCGCGCCACCCCCGCACCCGTCGAGGCCCCGGCCAAGGCGGAGAAGAAGCCCAAGACCAAGAAGGCCGCCAAGGCCGAGGTCGAGGCGACCGAGTCGAACGAGGAGGCCAAGTAATGGCAACCGTCAATGACAGCGCCGGCCACGAGTCGGCCGCCCACGACGTGAAGGAGGCGGGCGCTCGCGGATACCGCAAGACCCGTCGCGGCTACGTCACCAGCGACAAGATGGACAAGACCATCGTCGTCGAGGTCGAGGACCGGGTGAAGCACCCGCTGTACGGCAAGGTCATCCGCCGTACGTCCAAGGTCAAGGTCCACGACGAGCTGAACTCCGCCGGCATCGGCGACTCCGTCGTCATCAGCGAGACCCGTCCCCTCAGCGCCACCAAGCGCTGGCGCCTGGTCGAGATCCTCGAGAAGGCCAAGTAGGCCGCGGCCTACTTGAGTTAGCAGGAGAGACACATGCTTCAGCAAGAATCCCGAGTCAAGGTCGCCGACAACACCGGCGCCAAGATGCTCCTCACCATCCGCGTCCTCGGAGGCTCCGGCCGCCGCTACGCGGGCCTCGGTGACATCATCGTCGCCACCGTCAAGGACGCGATCCCCGGTGGCAACGTGAAGAAGGGCGACGTGGTCAAGGCCGTCATCGTCCGCACCATCAAGCAGACCCGTCGCGCCGACGGCTCGTACATCAAGTTCGACGAGAACGCCGCCGTCATCCTCAAGAACGACGGGGACCCCCGTGGCACCCGCATCTTCGGACCGGTCGGTCGCGAGCTCCGCGACAAGAAGTTCATGAAGATCGTCTCGCTGGCACCGGAGGTTATCTAGTCATGGCCAAGATCAAGAAGGGTGACCTCGTCCAGGTCATCTCGGGCGCTACCCAGGCCCGCGGTGGAGACCGCGGCAAGCAGGGCAAGGTCCTCGAGGTGCTGGTCGAGCGCAACCGCGTCGTCGTCGAGGGCGTGAACTTCGTCAAGAAGCACGTCCGCGTCGGCCAGACGCAGCGCGGCTCGAAGGAGGGCGGCATCGAGACCGTCGAGGCCTCGATCCACATCTCCAACGTCGCGCTCGTCGACCCGAAGACCAAGAAGCCGACCCGGGTCGGCCACCGCAACGTGGCCGTCACCAAGGACGGCGTGACCAAGACCGTTCGCGTGCGCTACGCGAAGGCGTCGGGTGAGGAACTGTAATGACTGACACCACCGCAGTGGCTGCGAAGGTTCAGCCGCGGCTCAAGGCCAAGTACCAGGCCGACATCATCCCCGCTCTCAAGGAGCAGTTCGGCTTCGGCAACGTCCACCAGGTCCCCGGCCTGATCAAGGTCGTCGTCAACACCGGTGTCGGTGAGGCCGCCCGCGACGGCAAGATCATCGACGGCGCGGTCAAGGACCTCACCGCCATCACCGGTCAGAAGCCGCAGGTCACCAAGGCCCGCAAGTCCATCGCGCAGTTCAAGCTGCGCGAGGGTCAGGCCATCGGCGCTCACGTCACCCTCCGGGGCGACCGCGCCTGGGAGTTCCTGGACCGCCTGCTCTCGGTGGCGCTGCCCCGCATCCGCGACTTCCGGGGGCTGTCGGACCGCCAGTTCGACGGCAACGGCAACTACACCTTCGGCATCACGGAGCAGTCGATCTTCCACGAGATCGACCAGGACCGCATCGACCGCGTCCGCGGCTTCGACGTGACCGTCGTGACCACCGCCAAGACCGACGACGAGGGTCGCGCGCTGCTCAAGCAGCTCGGCTTCCCGTTCAAGTCGTCGGACAACGCGTAAGCAGCAAGCCTCGAGGCCGGGGGACGGTGAGAACCGCCCTCCGGCCTCGTCGTGCGTCCGCCGCCGGACCGGTCCGTCCGGAGCCGGCGGCGGGCGCCTCGCGGGATCCCGGATCCCGTGCACGATCGGCCCTCGACCGCAGGACCTCGGCCATGTAGCATGGCTCCTTGGCGTGCGTTCGCGCGGCCGCATGGGCGTCGACGTCGTCGGCGCCGTCCCACACCACAGGTCGTCACTCTTGTAAAGGGTGCCGAAACCAGGCGAGAAAGGCACCATCAGCCATGACCATGACTGATCCGGTCGCAGATCTGCTGACCAGAATCCGTAACGCGAACTCCGCGCATCACGACTCCATCACCCTCCCGGGCTCGAAGCTCAAGGCGAACATCGCCGAGATCCTCAAGACCGAGGGCTACATCGCCGACTGGAAGGTCGAGGAGGCGCGCGTCGGCACGACGCTCTCCATCTCCCTCAAGTACGGCCCGAACCGCGAGCGCTCGATCGCCGGCATCAAGCGGGTCTCGAAGCCCGGACTCCGCGTGTACGCGAAGTCGGCCGAGATCCCCACCGTGCTCGGCGGCCTCGGCGTCGCCATCCTGTCCACCTCGAGCGGTCTCCTGACCGACCGCCAGGCCGAGAAGAAGGGCGTGGGTGGGGAAGTCCTCGCCTACGTGTGGTAACCCCTCATGTCGCGTATTGGAAGACTCCCCATCGAGATCCCGGCGGGCGTCGACGTCTCCGTCGCCGGATCCGCTGTGACCGTCAAGGGCCCCAAGGGCGAGCTGACCGTCTCGGTCGCCAGCCCCATCCAGGTGTCCGTCGAGAACGGCCAGGTGCTGGTCTCGCGTCCCGATGACGAGCGCGAGTCGCGCTCGCTCCACGGCCTCACCCGCACGCTCATCGCGAACGACATCATCGGTGTCACGCAGGGCTACTCCAAGGGCCTCGAGGTCGTCGGAACCGGTTACCGCGTGCTGGCGAAGGGTTCGGACATCGAGTTCGCGCTCGGCTTCTCGCACCCGGTCGTCGTCACCCCGCCCGCGGGCATCTCGTTCACGGTCGAGGGCAACAACAAGCTCACCGTGCACGGCATCTCGAAGCAGGCCGTCGGTGAGGTGGCCGCCAACATTCGTAAGATCCGCAAGCCCGAGCCCTACAAGGGCAAGGGCGTGCGCTACGCCGGCGAGGTCGTTCGCCGCAAGGCCGGAAAGAGCGGTAAGTGATCATGGGACTCGGAACCAGAGGAAAGAGCAAGTCCGCTGCGCGCGGTCGTCGTCACGACCGTCTGCGCAAGAAGGTCGTCGGATCCGCCGAGCGCCCCCGCCTCGTCGTCAACCGCTCGGCCCGCCACGTCTTCGTGCAGGTCGTCGACGACGCTCAGGGCCGCACCCTCGCGTCGGCGTCGACCCTCGAGGCCGACCTGCGCGTGTTCGACGGCGACAAGACCGCCAAGGCCCGCAAGGTCGGCGAGCTCGTCGCCGAGCGCGCCAAGAACGCCGGTGTCGAGGCGGTCGTCTTCGACCGCGGAGGCAACAAGTACGCCGGTCGCGTCGCCGCGATCGCCGATGGAGCACGAGAGGCAGGGCTCAACCTGTGAGCGCCGCAGAGAACAAGGAACCCGAGGTCGCCGCTGTGTCGGAGGCCCCCGTCGAGACCGCTGCGTCCACGCAGCCGCAGCAGGAGGCTCGTGAGCCCCGCCGCGGCGGCCGCGACCGCAACCAGGGTGGCCGCGACCGCGGTGGCCGTGACGCCGAGAAGAGCCAGTTCCTCGAGCGCGTCGTGACCATCAACCGCGTGTCGAAGGTCGTCAAGGGCGGCCGTCGCTTCAGCTTCACCGCGCTCGTGGTCGTCGGAGACGGCAACGGACTGGTGGGCGTCGGCTACGGCAAGGCCCGCGAGGTCCCGACCGCCATCTCCAAGGGCGTCGAGGAGGCGAAGAAGAACTTCTTCCGCGTCCCCCGCGTCGCCTCGACCATCCCGCACCCCGTCCAGGGTGAGGCCGCCGCCGGTGTGGTGCTCCTGCGCCCCGCCGCCGCGGGTACCGGTGTCATCGCCGGCGGTCCCGTCCGCGCCGTCCTCGAGTGCGCCGGCATCCACGACGTCCTGAGCAAGTCGCTCGGCTCGTCGAACACCATCAACATCGTCCACGCGACCGTCGAGGCTCTGAAGCAGCTCGAGGAGCCGCGCGCCGTCGCCGCTCGTCGTGGTCTCGACTTCGACCAGGTCGCGCCGGCACGTCTCGTCCGTGCCGAGGCCGACGCCCTCGCCGCCGCGTCCAACGCGAAGGCAGGTGCCTGATGGCCCAGCTCAAGGTGACCCAGATCAAGTCGAAGGTCAGCGAGAAGCAGTACCAGCGCGAGACGCTGCGCTCGCTCGGCCTCAGGAAGATCGGTCAGAGCGTCGTCCGCGAGGACAACGCCCAGAACCGCGGATACGTGAAGACCGTCGCCCACCTGGTGAAGGTCGAGGAGATTGACTAATGGCTGAGACGAAGAAGGCCGCCGCCGCGGAGTCCACGACTCCCGCGCAGGCGACCACCACGAAGGGCGCGGCGGCGCCGGCGACCAAGGAGCACGTGCTCAAGGTCCACCACCTCCGCCCCGCTGCCGGAGCCAAGAAGGCCAAGACCCGCGTGGGTCGCGGTGAGGGCTCCAAGGGAAAGACCGCCGGTCGCGGCACCAAGGGCACCAAGGCCCGCTACCAGGTGCGCGTCGGCTTCGAGGGTGGGCAGATGCCGCTGCACATGCGCACCCCGAAGCTCCGCGGCTTCAAGAACCCGTTCCGGGTCGAGTACCAGGTCGTGAACCTGTCCGCTCTCGCGGAGCTCTACCCCCAGGGCGGCGACGTCACCATCGGCGACCTGGTCGCCAAGGGTGCTGTCCGCAAGAACGAGAAGGTCAAAGTCCTCGGGGACGGCGACATTGCGGTTAAGCTGAACGTCGCGGTCGACAAGGTCTCCAGCTCTGCCGAGCAGAAGATCGTCGCTGCGGGCGGATCCATCAAGTAGCACCAGCAGCTTGTCGGTCGAGCTTGCCACGCCGACTCCCTCCGGGAGTGCGTGGCAAGCTCGACCTGTATCCCGCACCACAGAATTGAGCAGGAGACCTTAGGTAGTGTTTGGCGCCGTTGCGCGGATCTTCCGCACCCCCGACCTCCGCCGCAAGATCGGCTTCACCCTCGCGATCGTGGCGATCTTCCGGCTGGGATCCTTCATCCCTGCTCCGTTCGTCGACTTCAGCGCCGTGCAGGCCTGTCTCGCCGGCAACCAGGGCACCTCGGGTCTCTACGAGCTCGTGAACCTCTTCAGCGGTGGAGCACTGCTCCAGCTGTCGATCTTCGCGCTCGGGATCATGCCGTACATCACGGCGTCGATCATCGTGCAGCTGCTGCGCGTGGTCATCCCTCACTTCGAGACGCTGTACAAGGAGGGGCAGTCCGGTCAGGGCAAGCTCACCCAGTACACGCGGTACCTCACCATCGCGCTCGGCGTCCTCCAGTCGACGACGCTGATCACCGTCGCCCGCTCGGGCGCCCTCTTCGGCAACTCCGGCGTCCCGGAGTGCTCGGCGCTCATCATCACCGACGAGTGGTACTCCATCCTCCTCATGGTCATCACCATGACCGCGGGCACCGGGATCATCATGTGGATGGGCGAGCTCATCACCGAGCGCGGCATCGGCAACGGCATGTCGCTGCTGATCTTCACCTCGATCGCCGCCCAGTTCCCCACCTCCCTGTGGTCGATCGCGCAGTCGCGCGGCTTCGAGACCTTCCTCCTCGTCCTCGGCGTGGGCCTCGTGCTCGTGGTCGCCGTGGTCTTCGTGGAGCAGTCGCAGCGGCGGATCCCCGTGCAGTACGCCAAGCGGATGGTCGGCCGCCGCACCTACGGCGGCAACAACACCTACATCCCGATCAAGGTCAACATGGCCGGCGTCGTGCCCGTCATCTTCGCCTCGTCGCTGCTGTACCTGCCCGCGCTCATCGCGCAGTTCAACCAGCCCGCCGCGGGCCAGGAGGCCCCGGTCTGGGTCACCTGGATCACGAACTACCTCACCAAGGGCGATCACCCGCTCTACATGGCGCTGTACTTCCTCCTGATCGTGGGCTTCACCTACTTCTACGTCGCGATCACCTTCAACCCGGACGAGGTCGCCGACAACATGAAGCGCTACGGCGGCTTCATCCCCGGCATCCGCGCCGGCCGCCCGACCGCCGAGTACCTCAACTACGTGCTCACCCGGGTGACGCTGCCCGGATCGGTCTACCTCGGCCTCATCGCGCTCGTGCCCCTCGTGGCCCTCGCGCTGGTCGGTGCGAACCAGAACTTCCCCTTCGGCGGCACGTCAATCCTGATCATCGTCGGAGTCGGCCTGGAGACGGTGAAGCAGATCGACTCCCAGCTGCAGCAGCGCCACTACGAAGGACTCCTCCGATGACGTCGCACCCGATCGGCTTCCGTCTCCTGCTGATCGGCCCTCCCGGCGCAGGCAAGGGGACCCAGGCCGCTCGGCTGAGCGACATCCTCCGGGTGCCCGCCATCTCGACCGGGGACATCTTCCGCGCGAACGTCGCCAACGAGACCGAGCTCGGTCTCCAGGCGAAGGCCTACCTCGACAACGGGCGCTACGTGCCGGACGAGCTGACCAACGCGATCGTGCACGACCGCCTCCAGGAGGCGGACGCGTCGACCGGGTTCCTGCTCGACGGCTACCCGCGCACCACGGAGCAGGTCGACGAGCTCGACCGCATCCTCGCCGCGGACGACAACCGGCTCGACGCGGTCGTCCAGCTGACGGCCGATCCCGACGAGGTCGTCGGCCGCCTGCTCAAGCGCTCGCTCGAGCAGGGGCGCAGCGACGACACCGAGGACGTCATCCGGCGCCGACTCGCGCTCTACGAGGAGCAGACCGCTCCGCTCATCGACGTCTACGCGGCCCGCGGGCTCGTGGTCGTGGTCGACGGCCTCGGGCCGGTCGACGAGGTGACCGAGCGGATCGTCGTCGCCCTCGAGGGCCACCGCGTGGGCCGCCTCGACACCCCGGCCGCCTGAGCCGTGGCGTTCCGCTCCTCGCTCTACAAGACGCCCGCGCAGCTGCGGTCGATGCTCGCTCCGGGCCTCGCCACGGCCGCCTCGCTCGACGCGGTCCGCGCGGCGGTCCGCCCGGGCGTCACCACGCTCGAGCTCGACGCGATCGCCGAGGCGGCGATCGTCGCGCTCGGCGGCCACTCGAACTTCCAGCTCGTCCCGGGCTACCGGCACACGATCTGCGCCTCGGTCAACGACGAGGTGGTCCACGGCATCCCCGGCGGGCGCGTGCTCGAGCCGGGCGACCTGGTCTCCATCGACAGCGGCGCCGAGATCGACGGCTGGAACGGCGACTCCGCGATGACGGTGGTCCTGCCCGATCCCTCCCGCCCGGAGGAGGTCGCGGCACGCGCCGAGCTCTCGCGGGTGACCGAGGGATCCCTGTGGCGGGGGATCGCCGCCCTCGCCTCCGCCCGCCATCTCAACGAGGTCGGCGCGGCGATCGAGGAGTACATCGAGGACGAGGCCGAGCGCTCGGGCCGCGTCTACGGCATCCTCACCGACTACATCGGCCACGGCATCGGGCGCACCATGCACGAGGCTCCGCCGGTCTTCAACTACCGGGTGCGCCAGCGCGGCCCCGAGGTGAAGCCGGGACTCGTCGTCGCGATCGAGCCGATGGTCACCGCGGGCAGCGCCGAGACCTTCGTCCGCGAGGACGAGTGGACGGTCGCGACCGAGGACAGCAGCATGGCCGCCCACTGGGAGCACTCCGTCGCCGTGCACCACGACGGCATCTGGGTCACCACGCTCGCCGACGGCGGCGCGGCCGGCCTCGCCCCCTACGGGATCGTGCCGACGCCCTTCGCCTAGAGGCCCCAACGCGGAGCTCCTCCGATCCGATGCGGAGGAGGCTCCTCGTGGCCTCTCGCGCCCGGCGGGGGTCCGTCGGGCGCCCACGAAGCGCGGGAGCGGGAGGACGACAGCGCCGTCCGGCTCCACCCGGAGTGCGGGTGTCGGCTAGCTGTCGATCACCCGCACCAGCTCCTCGATGAAGCCGCCGAAGTCCGTGGAGCGCCGGATGAGGCGCTGCACCTCCGCCCGGTCGGCGAACACCTCGACGAACTGGTCGAACACCGACTGGAAGGTGCTGCGGCCGGCCGAGGCGAACGCGATCATCGCGATCACGTTCACCCGCTGCTCGCCCCACTCCATCGCGGTGTCGTTCACGACGATCGCGATGGAGGTGCGGCGGGCGCTCATCGCCATCGCGTGCGGGACCGCGAGGTTGTCGGTGAACGCCGTGGAGCTCATCCGCTCGCGCTCGATGGCGCCGTCGACGTAGTCCTCGTCGATGATGCCGCCGGCGATCATCCGCTCGCCCAGCATCCGGATCATCGCCGCCTCGTCGCGCGCGTGCACGTTGCGGAAGAACAGCTCCTCGTCGAAGAACTGCAGCAGCTCGTCCTTGATCTGCGCGCGGCGGCGGTGCCGGCGGACGCGGGCGATGGCCCGGCGCACCGTCTCGACGTCGTGGTCGGTGAGGAACGGCTGCACCACCACGACGTCGTCGGACGCGGGGTGCTCGTCGATCGTGGTGATCACGAGGTCGGCGGTGAGCCGGTCCCAGTCGACGTCGCTCCGCGTGATCAGCGAGCGCACCTCCACCTCGGTGCCGAGGGAGCGCTCGACGCGCAGGCGCAGCATGTGAGCGAGGTCGTAGTAGTTGGGGCAGACGATCACGCAGGACAGACGCTCCTCCCGCCGGGACACCCGCTCGAGAAAGGAGCCGACGTGGAGGGCGATGTAGGCGATCTCGTCCTCGTTGACCACGATGCCTCGCCGGCGCTGCAGCCCGCTCGCCAGGAACACCGCGATCTCGTAGGTCATCGGGTAGCTGGTCTTGATCGAGCGGGTGAGCGGGTTGCGGGAGTAGCCGCCCTCGGCGGCCCGGGCGATCAGGTTGCGCACGTGCAGGGCGAGGCGGACGATGAAGCCCTCGTCGTCGAGGTCGACCAGGTACTCGCGGTTGACGTCGGCGACGAGCTCGCGGACGACGGCGAGGTCCTCCGGGTCGAGGTAGTTCTCGACCACGGCGGCGACCGGCTCGTTCTGCCCGGGCGTCGCCACCCGCGTCGTCATCAGGATCGCGAGCTGGGCGAGCTCGGCGTCGGTCAGGCGCGTCGCGAAGTGCCGCTCCACCAGCTCCGCCAGCAGGGCCGCGAGCTCGCCGTGGATCGCGGGGGAGGGGCGGGAGCCGGAGGGGTCCCCGATGCCCCGGGCGACGCGGTCGACGGCGATCGCGATGTGGAGGAGGACGCTGTTCACGCCGTAGTCGTTGATGTAGTAGCCGCGGGTCTCGAGCTCGGCCAGCAGCTCGGTCTTGAAGGCGCCGAGGCCGGGGGAGGCGAACTCGCGCTGGACGTCGTCGAGCGTGAAGACGCCCTGCGCGCTCTCGTCGCGGAACATCCGCGAGATCAGGCGGCGGCGGGCCTCCTCGCTGCCCTCGAGGCGCACCGACGGGCCGCGCCGGACCAGCCCGAGGCCGGCCTCGTCGGCGAGGGCCTTCACCCGGCGCAGATCGGCGTCGACGGTCGACTCGCTCACCGACAGCGCGTCGGCGAGGGCGAAGACGTCCAGGCCCTCGTCGGAGTCGACCAGGCGGCGGACGATGCTGTACAGCCGGTCGCGCGGTGTGTCGGGCTCGACGTCGCGGCTGCGCTGCGCCTCCAGGTACGCCGCGTACGCCTCGCGCGCGAGCCGATAGCCGTTCGCGGAGGACTCGACCGGCTCCAGCGGGGCGGCCTGCGCCTTCACCGCGGTGACGTAGCTCCGGACGCTGCGTGTGGTGACTCCGAGCCTGTCGGCGAGCTCGTGCGCCGTCACCCAGCCGTCGGCGCGGGAGAGGTACTCCAGCAGTCGTTCGCGGTTGTCAGGCATCAGGCTCCAGGCGTGCGGTCGGGGCGGGCGCCGGGAGCGCCACGACCCTGCCGCGGGCCCGCAGGACGCGGGCGGCGAGTCGTACGTCCCGTCAGTCAATCACCCCGGCGACGCGCCCGGGAGCCCCCGCGCCGGGGGTGGAAGGGGCCGTCTTCCGCCCCCGCGGAAGATTGTCTGCTGGAGGGTGCCGCCCCTCCGAGGGGATGCTTGGATGAATCACGACCCGGACGCGAGGAGGCGAACGAGGTGCGGAAGATCCTGATCGTCTGCGGTGCAGGCGCGTCGAGCACGTTCCTGGCCCATCGGCTGCGAGCGGGCGCGAAGGAGCGCGGCATGGATGCCGTGTTCCGCTCCGAGACCCTCACCGGTCTCGACCACTCCCTCCCCGAGGCCGACGTCCTCCTCGTGGGGCCGCACCTCGAGTCGCAGTTCGACGGACTCCGCCACCGTGCGGAGCTCGTGGGAGCCGCGGCCGCCCTCCTCCCGCCCGATGTCTTCGGAGCGCACGGTGCCGATGCCGTGCTCGAGACCCTGCCCGTCCTCTTCGCCGCTCGCGCGGTCGTCGCAGGCGCGGACGGGGACTCCTCCACCCGCCCGGTCCGTCCGGGCGAGCCCGACTCCGGGCACCACTGATGCAGTCGCGACTGCAGGATCAAGGAGAAACGTTCATGGTCGAGCGCACCGTGCAGGTTGCATCGTCGAAGGGCCTCCACGCCCGCCCCGCCTCGCTCTTCAGCCAGGCCGCGGCGAAGTCGGGTCAGAAGGTCCTCGTCGCCAAGGGCGACGCGACCCCGGTCAACGCCGCGTCGATCCTCGGGATCATCTCGCTCGGCATCGAGCACGGCGACGAGCTCACCGTCAGCGTCGAGGGCGACAACGAGCAGGCCGTGCTCGAGGAGCTCGCGACCTTCCTCACCACCGACCACGACGCGTGACGCGGAGCGTCACGCAAGGCGGCCAGCCCCGGCGCCCACGGCGCCGATAGACGCGGCAGCCCCTGGAGCGTGACGGCGACCCTCAATGGGTCGCACGAGGCGCCTGCGAAACCCGGCGACGGACCGCGTCAGCCTCGGGAACGCAACGGCGACCCTCAACGGCTCGCACGAGGCGCCCGCGAAACCCGCCCCCGCTCACTCCCGGCCCCACGAGGAGGACGTCGGCCTCGGGGAGGGAGTGGTCGAGACCGGTGAGGGTCTCGGAGCGGAAC
>NZ_PSWB01000021.1:0-75709 GCF_002931865.1 Rathayibacter sp. AY1C7
CAGCTGGCCGATCTTGGGCAGCGAGAGGTTCGTCAGCTCCCGGCACAGGTACATGGCGATCTGGCGCGCGGTGGCGACGGCCTGCGAGCGCGCCGAGCCCAAGGGCGACGCGATCCCGTTCGGCAAGGGCCGCGACCCGCACGACCTCGGCGACGTCCTCGACTCCCTCACCGTGAAGCTCGGCTGGACGGCGCCGCTGGCGCAGGGCGACCTGATGTCGTCGTGGACGGCGATCGCCGGCGAGGAGACCGCGAAGCACTCGACTCCGGTGGGCGTCGTCGACGGCGTGCTGACCGTCGCGTGCGAGTCCACGGCGTGGTCGACGCAGCTCCGGCTGATGCGGATCGAGATCATGAACCACATCGCCGTGAACTTCCCCGACGCGGGCATCGCGTCGATCCGTTTCCAGGGCCCGGACGTCCCGAACTGGAAAAAGGGTCCCAGGTCGATTCCAGGGCGTGGTCCGCGCGACACCTACGGCTGAGGACGCATTTTCGGTCGACCGCTGATCTTTCGCGCCTCAGATCGCCGTCCAGCGCTTCGGATCGACCCGGCACGCGGTAGAATGGAGGGCCGCCGAACCGCAGTGACGCCGCCGCGCGGGCGATCTCCAGATCACCGTGCGCGTCGCGACGGACCGTCAGAGGAGAACTCCACAGCTATGACTCACGAGCCGAACGACTCCACGTCACCCGCAGCGAACGACCTGGACGCGAACGGCTCAGCAGCCCCCTCCGCTCCGCACGAGAGCATGTCGACCAAGTCGTCCGGCGACTACGGCGCGAACCAGATCCAGGTCCTCGAGGGCCTCGAGGCGGTCCGCAAGCGCCCCGGCATGTACATCGGATCCACGGGTCCGCGCGGTCTGCACCACCTGGTCTACGAGATCGTCGACAACGCCGTCGACGAGGCGCTCGCGGGCTACTGCGACAACATCGAGATCCTGATGCGCGCCGACGGAGGCGTCACCGTCTCCGACAACGGCCGCGGCATCCCGGTCGACATGCACCCGACCGAGGGCATCTCCACGGTCGAGCTGGTCCTCACCGTGCTCCACGCCGGCGGCAAGTTCGGCGGAGGCGGCTACGCGGTCTCCGGCGGCCTGCACGGCGTCGGCTCCTCCGTGGTCAACGCGCTCTCGACGCGCCTCGACGTCGAGGTCAAGCGCCAGGGCGCCGTGTACCGGATGAGCTTCACCGACGGAGTGCCGGACGCCCCGCTCGAGAAGGGCGAGGCCAGCGACGAGACCGGCACGACGATCACCTTCTGGCCCAACGCCGGCATCTTCGAGACGGTCGAGTTCGACTACGAGACCCTGCGCGCGCGCTTCCAGCAGATGGCGTTCCTCAACAAGGGCCTGCGCATCGCGCTGACCGACCAGAACGAGGTCGAGTTCGAGGGGGAGGGCGAGAACGAGACCGAGGGCGACCGGACCGACGTCTTCCACTACGAGAAGGGCCTCGTCGACTACGTCGAGTACATCAACTCGCTGAAGAAGTCGGACCTCGTGCACTCCGAGATCATCGACTTCGAGTCCGAGGACACCGAGCGCCGCATCTCGCTCGAGGTCGCGATGCAGTGGACCACGGCCTACACCGAGAGCGTCCACACCTACGCGAACACCATCAACACCCACGAGGGCGGCACCCACGAGGAGGGCTTCCGCGCCGCGTTGACCACTCTGGTCAACCGCTACGCGCGCGCGAACAACCTGCTCAAGGAGAAGGACGAGAACCTCTCGGGCGACGACATCCGCGAGGGCCTCACCGCCGTCGTGTCGATCAAGCTCGGCGAGCCGCAGTTCGAGGGCCAGACCAAGACGAAGCTCGGCAACACCGAGGCGAAGGCGTTCGTGCAGCGCGTGGCCGGCGAGCAGCTGGCCGACTGGTTCGACCGCAACCCGAGCCAGGCGAAGGACATCATCCGCAAGGCGATCCAGGCGGCCTCGGCCCGCATGGCGGCGCGCAAGGCGCGCGAGACCGCCCGCCGCAAGGGCCTGCTCGAGGGCGGGGGCATGCCGGGCAAGCTCAAGGACTGCCAGTCCAAGGACCCGTCGATCTCCGAGATCTTCATCGTCGAGGGCGATTCGGCGGGAGGATCCGCGGTGCAGGGCCGCAATCCCGAGACGCAGGCGATCCTCCCCCTCCGCGGCAAGATCCTCAACGTCGAGAAGGCGCGGCTCGACCGCGCTCTCGGCAACAACGAGGTCCAGGCGATGATCACGGCGTTCGGCGCCGGCATCGGCGAGGACTTCAACCCCGACAAGGCGCGGTACCACAAGATCATCCTGATGGCCGACGCCGATGTCGACGGCCAGCACATCACGACGCTGCTGCTGACGCTCCTCTTCCGCTACATGCGCCCGCTGATCGACCTCGGCTACGTCTACCTCGCGCAGCCGCCGCTGTACCGCCTCAAGTGGTCGAACTCCCCCCACGAGTACGTCTACAGCGACCGCGAGCGCGACGCCCTGATCGCGCACGGCTCGGCGACCAACAAGCGCATGCCCAAGGAGAACGGCATCCAGCGCTACAAGGGCCTCGGCGAGATGGACTACAAGGAGCTGTGGGAGACCACGATGGACCCCGCCACGCGGACCCTCCTCCAGGTCACGCTCGACGACGCGGCCGCGGCCGACGAGATCTTCTCCACCCTCATGGGCGAGGACGTCGAGTCCCGCCGCTCCTTCATCCAGAAGAATGCGAAGGACGTGCGCTTCCTCGACATCTAGTGGTCGAGAAAGCGGACGTCCTTCGAAAGACGGCGGCCGGGCGGTCCAGTGGACCGCCCTCGCGACCACCTCGAACACGTGACGGCGGCCCTCGATGGGCCGCATCCTCGACCAGAACGCGACAGAGGCCCTCACCGGCCCGCCCACCGACGACACACCTGACACCCAGCGCGACCGCCGCCCCCGCTCCTCCGGGGCACGGACCCACCTGAGAGACCAGAGACCATGGCAGAAGAACCCACCACCCCCACCGGCCCGGACGAGAGCGACGACATCGTCACCGAGACCGGTGTGGTGATCCACGGTCACGACAAGATCGAGCCGGTCGACCTGCAGCTCGAGATGCAGCGCTCCTACCTCGACTACGCGATGAGCGTCATCGTCGGGCGAGCCCTGCCGGAGGTGCGCGACGGCCTGAAGCCGGTGCACCGCCGCGTGATCTACGCCATGTACGACGGCGGCTACCGTCCCGACAAGGCGTTCTCGAAGTGCTCGCGCGTCGTCGGCGACGTGATGGGCCAGTTCCACCCGCACGGCGACTCCGCGATCTACGACGCGCTGGTCCGTCTGGTGCAGCCGTGGAGCCTCCGCTATCCGCTCGCGCTCGGGCAGGGCAACTTCGGCTCCCCCGGCAACGACGGCGCGGCCGCCCCCCGGTACACCGAGACCAAGATGGCGCCGCTCGCGCTCGAGATGGTCCGCGACATCGACAAGAACACCGTCGACTTCCAGGACAACTACGACGGCCGCACCCGAGAGCCGGCGATCCTGCCGGCGCGGTTCCCGAACCTGCTCGTCAACGGCTCCGTCGGCATCGCGGTCGGCATGGCGACCAACATCCCGCCGCACAACCTGCGCGAGGTCGCCGCCGGCGCCAAGTGGGCGCTCGAGAACCCCGACGCGACGCGCGAGGAGCTCCTCGAGGCGCTGCTGCAGCGGATCAAGGGACCCGACTTCCCCACCGGTGCGCAGATCCTCGGCGTCCGCGGCATCCAGGACGCGTACCGCACCGGCCGCGGCTCCATCACGATGCGCGCCGTCGTCTCCATCGAGGAGATCCAGGGCCGCACCTGCCTCGTCGTCACCGAGCTGCCGTACCAGGTGAACCCGGACAACCTGGCGATCAAGATCGCCGAGCTGGTCAAGGACGGGCGCGTCTCGGGCATCGCCGACATCCGCGACGAGACCTCCGGTCGCACCGGCCAGCGCCTCGTCGTCGTCCTCAAGCGCGACGCCGTGGCGAAGGTGGTGCTGAACAACCTCTACAAGCACACCCCGCTGCAGGAGAACTTCGGCGCGAACATGCTCGCGATCGTCGACGGCATCCCGCGCACGCTCTCGCTCGACGGCTTCATCCGCGCGTGGGTCGACCACCAGGTCGAGGTCATCGTGCGCCGCACCCAGTACCTCCTCGACGAGGCCGAGGCGCGGATCCACATCCTGCGCGGCTACCTCAAGGCGCTCGACGCGCTCGACGAGGTCATCGCCCTCATCCGCCGCTCCCCCACCGTGGAGGAGGCGCGCGACGGTCTGATGGAGCTGCTCGACATCGACGAGGTGCAGTCCCGCGCCATCCTCGACATGCAGCTGCGCCGCCTCGCGGCCCTCGAGCGCCAGAAGATCATCGACGAGCACGACCGGATCCAGGCCGAGATCGAGGACTACAAGTCGATCCTCGCGAGCCCGGAGCGCCAGCGCACGATCATCTCGGACGAGCTCGACGAGATCGTCGACCGCTTCGGCGACGACCGCCGCACCGAGATCCTCTTCGGATTCGACGGCGACATGAGCGTCGAGGACCTGATCCCCGAGGAGGAGATGGTCGTCACCGTCACCCGAGGCGGTTACCTCAAGCGCACCCGGAGCGACTCCTACCGGGCCCAGCACCGCGGCGGCCGCGGCGTGCGCGGCGCGCAGCTGAAGGCCGACGACATCGTCGAGCACTTCTTCGTCACCACCACGCACCACTGGCTGCTGTTCTTCACGAACACCGGCCGCGTGTACCGCGCCAAGACCTACGAGCTGCAGGAGGCCGGCCGCGACGCCAAGGGCCAGCACATCGCGAACCTGCTCGCGCTCGAGCCGGGGGAGCAGATCGCGCAGATCCTCGACATCCGCGACTACGAGGCGGCCCGCTACCTCGTGCTCGCCACGCGCGACGGCCTCGTGAAGAAGACGGCCCTCTCGGAGTACGACACGAACCGCTCCGGCGGCATCATCGCGATCAAGCTGCGCGACGGCGACGAGCTCGTCTCGGCGCTCCTGGTCGAGGAGGACAGCGACGTGCTGCTGGTCTCCCGCAAGGGCATGTCGATCCGCTTCACCGCGTCCGACGAGGCGCTGCGTCCGATGGGCCGCTCCACCTCCGGAGTCCGCGGCATGTCGTTCCGCGGGGAGGACCGCCTCCTCGACGCCAACGTCGTCAGCGACGAGGGCTTCGTGTTCGTGGTCACCGAGGGCGGCTACGCCAAGCGCACCGCGGTCGACCAGTACCGCCTCCAGGGACGAGGCGGGCTGGGCATCAAGGTGGCCAAGCTGGAGGAGAAGCGCGGCGACCTCGTGGGCGCCATCATCACCGGAGAGGACGACGAGGTGCTCGTCGTGCTCGCCAGCGGCAAGGTGGTACGCTCTGCGGTGGCCGAGGTACCGGCCAAGGGTCGCGACACCATGGGAGTCGTCTTCGCACGATTCGCTGAGGACGACCGCATCATCGCACTCGCCAAGAACACCGAACGCAATCTCGACGCCCAGGACGAGGATCCCGACGCCGCGGCGCCGGCCGAGTCCGCCCCGGTGTCGGAGGAGGATGGGTCCGTAGATGAGTAGCACCGTCGCCGAGAAGCTCGCCAGGAAGTCCGCGAAGAGCCCGGCGGCGAAGCAGGTCCGCCTGAAGCTCGTCTACGTCGACTTCTGGTCGGCCGTGAAGCTCTCGTTCCTGCTGGGCCTGACGCTCGCGATCATCACGATCGTCGTCGTCTACCTGGTCTACACGGTCCTGGCTCAGACGGGAGTGTTCGACGAGGTCAACGGCCTTGTGCAGGACATCGCCGGCGCGGAGGCGTTCGACCTCAACACGATCATCTCGCTGCCGCAGGTCATGGGCTTCGCGATCGTCGTCGCGGTGCTGAACACCATCGTCACCACCGCGCTCGGCGCGATCGTGGCGCTGCTGTACAACCTCAGCGTCAAGATCACCGGCGGCCTCCTGGTGGGCTTCACCAACCAGTAGGGCGCACGGTCCGGCCGATTGGGATTCCTGCTCGATGTCGGGTAGAGTCTCCTCTGGCCATTCCGGGGGTATAGCTCAGGCGGTTAGAGCGCTTCACTGATAATGAAGAGGTCCCAGGTTCAAGTCCTGGTACCCCCACCCGGTCCGAACGGCCCGTCACCTCGCGGTGGCGGGCCGTTCGACTCTCGGAGACGGATCGCCCCGTCTCCGGCCCGGGGCCTTAGCTCAGTTGGTAGAGCGCCTGCTTTGCAAGCAGGATGTCAGGAGTTCGAATCTCCTAGGCTCCACACTTCCTCCCCTCTCGCGGGTGCTCCCCTCACAGGCCCTTCTGGTCTCCCGGCCCACGGCACTCCGGGTCCTCCGCCGTCGCGGGGTCACCGTGTCGAGGTCTTCGGCGGCCTCTCCTGTCGCCCGCCGCGCGGCCGTGCGATCGAGGTCGCCACTCGGACGGACGAGCCGCCCGCTCAGCGGTCCACGCAGGCGAGGCCGAGGAACTGCTGGACCGAGAGGGTCTCGGACGTGCCGTCGCGGATGTCGCCGACGATGATCTCGCCGACGGAGAGCGTGTCGAACTGCTCGGCCGTGAAGACGACCGGGCGGGCGAGCACGGAGCGGTCGGTCGCGTAGGCGCCCAGCGAGAGGTCGACGCCGAGCGGGAACCGCTCGATCACCGTGTCGGCCGGCCAGACCGTGGATCCGGAGAGGTCGGTCGCGCCCAGTTGCGTGACCGGTGACGGGGAGACCCAGCGGGTGACCCTCCGCAGCCCGTCGCCGATGGTCAGGGGGGCGGAGTCGGAGGCGGCGAGGTCGAGGCCGTCGACGGACCCCGAGCACACGACGACGACCCCGAGGACCTCTCCTCGCTCGCCGCCCCGTCCGAGCCCGACCGCGGCCGTGGTCACCGGCTCCTCGGAGGCGCACCCCGAGAGCGCGAGGGCGCCGAGCAGAACGACGGTGCTCGCGAGCGCAGCGCGACGGTGCATGGGTCCTCCCGCGGCCACCCTACGCGGGCAGGGCGAGGGCCAGAGCGGCGAGAGCCTGCGGAAGGGAGGGAGCGCCCTCCGCCCGGAAGACCACCTCTCCGGCCGTGTCCCGCACGACGACCGTGGGGGTCGAGCGGATGCCGGCGGCCTCGGCCTCGACGGGGTGGAAGGCCACGTCGCGCTCGCGGATCTCGGCGGCGGGGACGAGCTCCGCGGCGCGCTCCAGCACCGAGCGCGCGGCATGGCAGGCGCCGCAGAAGGCGGAGGTGTAGAGCTCGACGATCACGACGAAGGGAACACCGGGGCGCGGCCGGGGATTCCCGGGCACCGTCAGCGGAGGAGCCAGGCCTCGTTCATGGTGAGGGCCGCGTCGACGAGCTCGACGCGCTCCAGCTCCTCGACGTCGCTCAAGGGGAACCAGGCGGCGGCGTCCGTGGAGCCGTCCACCTCGTGCGTGAGCTCGCCGCCCACGATGCGGGCGCGGTAGACGACGCGGATGGCGTGCAGGGGGCCGGCCTCGGGATCGCTGCGGCGGTGCGCGGGGATCACGTGCGAGTCCACGCCGATGAGGGCCTCGAGCTCGGCACGGTAGCCCGTCTCCTCGAAGATCTCGCGGACCGCGGCGTCGGCGGGCGACTCGCCCTCGTCGATCCCGCCGCCCGGAAGCGTCCAGGCCGACCAGGGGCCCTGGCTCCAGTGCGCGAGCAGCATCCGCTCGCCGTCGATGATCACGCCGTACGCGGCGACCCGGATGTCCACCGCAGAAGCCTAACCCGGGCATACGAAGGAGCCGGACCCCCTGAGGGGCCCGGCTCCAGCGACGAGAACGTCAGGAAGCGGTCGAGGCCGCGTTCTGCGCGGCGCTCTGCGGCTCGTCCTCGGCGACCCACAGCTCGTCGTCGGCGCGGAACGTCTGCCAGACGGCGTAGCCGATGCCGCCGACGGCGACCAGCGCGGCGCCGATCGCGAAGACCGTGCCGACCTTGCTCTTCTTCTTCGGCGGAGTGGTGAGCTCCTCCCAGCGCGCCTTCGAGATCTCGGCGAGCTTCGCGCGGTTCTTCGAGTCCTTGGCGGCCTCGAAGGCGGCGGCGGCCGTGCCGCCCACAGCGGCGAAGGTCGGGACGACCTTGTGCTTGTAGGCGTTGCGTGCCGAGGAGTACGTGCCCTCGACGGCCGAGACGCCGTTGTCGTAGACCGGCTTGACGCGCGAGTCGTACGTGTCCTTGACGAAGGGGACGAGCTCCTTCTTGGCGTACTTCGACGCGTGGCGGCGGCTCTTCTCGAGCACGGAGGCCGCGTGCGCCAGCACCTCCTGCTGCTCGCCCCAGACCGCCTCGGCGTTCTTGCGAAGACGCTTGAGGTCCTTCTTGTGCTTACGTGACAGACCCATGTTGGTCCTCCATCGGCTACGAGCAGCGAACGCCTCAATACTGCCACTCATCGATCGGCGTCCGCATCGCGCACCCAGCGCATTGACACCGGGCGTTGCAGGGGCCTACAGACGCGCTGTGCGAGAATCCGAGCATGCCTTTGCACACCGCAGTCGCGACGTTCCACACCAACAAGGGCGACATCGTCGTCAACCTCTACGGGAACCACGCTCCCAAGACGGTCCGCAACTTCGTCGGTCTCGCGACCGGCGACATCGAGTGGACCCACCCCGCCACGGGTGCGAAGACGAAGGAGCCGCTCTACAACGGCACCGTCTTCCACCGCATCATCCCCGACTTCATGCTCCAGGGCGGCGACCCGCTCGGTCAGGGCATCGGCGGCCCGGGGTACCAGTTCGACGACGAGATCAACTCGGAGCTCGACTTCACCCAGCCCTACATCCTCGCGATGGCGAACGCCGGCAAGCAGGCGGGCCGCGGCACCAACGGCTCGCAGTTCTTCATCACCGTGGCGCCGACCACCTGGCTCCAGGGCAAGCACACCATCTTCGGCGCCGTCGCCGACGAGGAGTCGAAGAAGCTCGTGCAGTCGCTCTCGGCTGTTCCCACCGACGGCCGTGACAAGCCGCTCGAGGACGTCGTGATCGAGAGCGTCGAGATCACCGAGGTCTGATCGCCTCATCCACCACTCATTCGAGGGCCGGGTCCGTCAGGGCCCGGCCCTCGTTCTCCCCGGAGGCACGTCCGTGACCCAGGTCCCGCCGAGCAGCACTTACTCCTGCTACCGACACCCCGACCGGCAGAGCTTCGTGCGCTGCCAGCGGTGCGGCCGCACCATCTGCGGCGAGTGCCAGACGCCGGCTCCGGTCGGCGTGATCTGCCCGGACGACATGGCGCAGCAGCGCGCCACCGCACCGCGCACCCGCGGTCCCCTCCTCTCCCGCGTGCGGGCCATGACCCGCGCCGACCAGCCGACGGTGACCTACGCGATCATCGCGCTCTGCATCGTGCTGTGGATCGTCGAGATCCTCCCCTTCGTCGGCGGACCGGCGGTCAACGCGCTCCTGTACGCCCCCGCCTACACGCTCCCCGGCTTCGGTGCCGGCTTCGAGCCGTGGCGGATGCTCACCTCGGTGTTCCTCCACAGCACGTCGCTCTTCATCGTCATCCCGTTCCACCTGGTGCTGAACATGTACACGCTGTGGGTGTTCGGCATGGTGCTCGAGCGGATGCTGGGCCGCGGGCGCTACCTCACCCTCTTCCTCCTGAGCGGGTTCGCCGGATCGGTGGGCGTCCTGCTCCTCGCGAACCCGCTCACCCCGGTGATCGGCGCCTCCGGTGCGATCTTCGGGCTGATGGGCGCGTACCTGGTGATCCTCCGGCACCTGGGCGGTCAGGCGTCGCAGCTGCTGGTGCTGGTCGGACTGAACCTCGTCATCGGCTTCCTGCCCGGGATGAACGTGGCGTGGCAGGCGCACGTCGGCGGTCTGGTGGCCGGCGCGCTCATCGGGCTGGTCTTCACGAAGACCCGGCAGCGCGCTCAGCGGCGCACGCAGAACCTCCTCGTCGGGCTCATCGGAGTCGGACTGGTGGCGATCACCGCGGGCGCCTACGTCCTCGGCTGATCCCGTCCCCTCCCGCAGCGGCGGGTCCGGCAGTGCCTCGCGCACTCCCGGGCCCGCCGCTTCGTCGTTCCCGCGGCGACCGTCTCCACCGCTGTCCACAGGTGCTCTCAACAGGTGGGGAGGAAGTTATCCACAGAGTTGTTAACACTGGGGAGAACGTTCCGGGTGTCCTCCTCGGGAGGACGATCCGGGGACGGCGGCGCGTCCGAGGACCGGCGGACTGGTGCGGATCCGGGCCCTCCTCGCCTCGAGCAGGCCAGCGCGGCGGAGACCGCGGAGTTCTCCACAGGAGATTCCACAGCTGGGGATAATTACAGCGGTGTAGTTCTCCGGCGGACGGCCACCAGGGCCGTCGCCTCACGGTCGTCGTCGCGGTGCAGCGCGGTGGCGAACCCGGCCGCCTGGAACGCGGAGGCACTCGCCGCGGCCTGATCCGCGCCGACCTCGATCACGACGACGCCGTGGGGTGCGAGCCACGCTCCCGCCTCCTGAGCGATGCGGCGGTGCAGGGCGAGCCCGTCCGACCCGCCGTCGAGCGTGAGCATCGGCTCGTGCACCCGGGCCTCCGGCGGCATGAGCGCGATCGCGGCGGTGGGGACGTAGGGGGCGTTGACGACGACGACGTCGATCCGCCCGCGCTCGCTCCCGGGGAGCGCGTCGAAGAGGTCGCCCTCGTGGACGTCGGCGCGGCCTGCGAGCGTGCGGCGCGCGCAGGCGACGGCGGCGGGGGAGAGGTCGGCCGCGAGCAGGCGGACGTCCGGCCGCTCCTCGGAGATCGACCGGGCGAGGGCGCCGGATCCGCAGCAGAGGTCGAGCACCACGGCGCCGTCCGGGAGGATCTCCAGGGCGCAGTCGACCAGCCATTCGGTGCGCATGCGGGGCACGAAGACGCCGGGTGCGACGGGGACGCGCAGGCCGCGGAAGGCGACCCAGCCGAGGATCTGCTCGAGGGGCTCGCCCGTCTCGCGGCGGCGGAGCAGCAGCTCGAGGTCGGAGGAGGAGTCGGCGGCCTCCTCGAGCAGGCCCGCCTCCTCCTCGGCGAAGACGCAGCCGGCGGCGCGCAGACGCTCCACCGACGACGAACGCCCCGTCGGCGGACCGGACGGGGCGTCGTTCACGACTGGGGGAGGCTCAGCGCCAGCGCGTCGTCATCAGGAAGCCGATGAACGCGATGCCGAAGCCGATCAGGATGTTGAGGTTGCCGAGATCGGGGATCGGCAGGGTGCCCTGGCTCACGTAGAAGACGATGATCCAGGCGAGTCCGAGCAGCATGAAGCCGAACATCACCGGCTTGAACCAGACCGGATTCGGTGCGTTCTCGCCGGTCCGGGCCTCGTCGCGCTCGGGCTTCGGGCTCTTCGTCGCTCGTGCCATGCTGACCACTGTACCGGGCGGAGGCTCCGGGCCGGGAGCGCCGGGGCTGCGCGGGTGCTGTGCGGACTCGCGCAGCGGCCGGTGCGGGCGCTCGAGTGATCCCATCGGGCCTCCTCAGGCGGCGATTCTGGAGGGCTCTCCACAGGTCCGGATCGTGCGCCACAGCCGGTCACGGCTCGCGCCTAGACTCGTCGCATGACCGCCCAGAACCCCGACGGGGCGGCTCTGCGGCCGCGAGCGAAGCGACGGAGGGCCCGCCCGGTCCGACGACTCTCGTTCTTCGGAGTCGTCGGTGAGCTCCTGATGACCGCCGGCGTCCTGGTCCTGCTCTTCCTGGCCTGGCAGCTCTGGTGGAACGACGCGGTGATCGCGGGCCGGCAGACGACGCAGGCCGCGGAGCTCCGCGAGACCTGGGGCGACTCCTCTCCGGCACCGCAGCCGACCGAGGCCGCCCCGGCGGAGCCGGTCGTCGCGTCGGTCGCCGCCCTCGACACCTCCTTCGGCAACCTCTACATCCCGCGCTACGGCGAGGGGTGGGTGCGCACGATCGCCGAGGGCATCGACGCCGAGAACGTGCTCGACGAGGGGAGCATCGGCCACTACCCCGGGACGCAGATGCCCGGCCAGGCCGGCAACTTCGCGCTCGCCGCGCACCGCAGCGCGTACGGCGGAGGCATGCACCTGATCGACGAGCTCCAGCTCGGCGACCCGATCTACATCGAGACGGCGGACGGCTGGTACACCTACCGCTTCCGCAATCTCGAGTACGTCCAGCCCTCCGACGTCCAGGTGATCGACCCGGTTCCGTGGACTCCGGACGCGGCTCCGACCGATCGCCTGATCACGCTGACGAGCTGCAACCCGCTCTACTCGACGGCCGAGCGGATCATCGCGTACGGCGTCTTCGACTCGTTCCAGCCTCGGTCCGCGGGCGCCCCCGCCGAGATCGCCGCCTCGCTGGCTCAGGAGGGCTGACCGTGTATGCAGCGCTGTGGCGGCTCCTGCCCGGGCCGTGGTGGGTCCGGCTCCTGATCGTCCTCGTCCTTGTCGCGGCGGTCCTGGTCGCGCTCGACGAGTGGGTGTTCCCCTGGGTGCAGTCGCTCGTGCTCGACCGGAACGTGACCGTCGGCTCGTGACCGCCGGCGCGGCCCCGCGGATCCTGGTCGTCGACCACCACGACAGCTTCGTCTTCACGCTCGTCTCGTACCTCCGCGAGCTCGGTGCCGAGGTCGACGTGGTCGAGGGCGACGATCTCGGGACGACGGCGCTCCTGGCTCGCGCGGAGGAGGCGGACGGAGTCCTGGTCTCACCCGGGCCGGGCCGTCCCGGGGACGTCCCCGCGTCGACGGCGCTCGTGCAGCGGGCGGAGGCGACCGGGCGGCCGCTGCTCGGAGTCTGCCTCGGCCACCAGGTGCTCGCCCACGCTCTCGGCGCCCGCGTCACGGAGGCGCCGGAGCTGCTGCACGGCCGGACGTCCGCGGTCCTCCACGACGGAGATCCGCTCTTCGACGGCCTGCCCTCCGGATTCGCCGCGATGCGGTACCACTCGCTCGCGGTCGACGGTGAGAGCCTTCCCGAGGAGCTGCGGGTGACGGCGCGGACACCGGAGGGAGTGGTCATGGCCGTCCGGCACCGGAGTGCTCCGCTCGTGGGCGTGCAGTTCCATCCGGAGTCGGTCCTCACCGAGGGCGGGCGGCGCCTTCTCGAGAACTGGCTGCGCGAGGTGACGTCGATCCGGTCGTCCGTATCGGCCGACGACACGCCCGGACTCTCGATCCCGGCTCGGTGAGGCGGAATTCGCCGGGCTTATCGGGCTCGTTATCGACTCGAGAGCATTGAGAATGATCAGCGACCACCGTCCCCCGAACGGGGATGCCGCCCTGAGTGCGTTCTCACGTAGAAATCCGCCATCTGACGGCTAAATGACGGTGGGCGGAGGAGAAAGCCGAGACAGGGTATGAGCGTGACCTTGTCCACCCCCTTGCGCACCCCCCGATCAGGTGGCGGGATTTGACGGGCTCCCGGCGGAGGATGCGGCCCCTTTTCCCTGCATAATCAGAGGGCGCCGACAGGGGGTCGGCGCCGCAGAAGAGAAGTCCGGGGGGACCTCATGGTCGCATCGATCTCCTGGGCTTTCTCGGGAATCCGAGAACTCGAGAATCTCGGACCGCGCATCGTCGTCAAACCCGGCACCGTTCCGAGCATCACCGGTTCGGGATTCGGCACCGCCGATCTGAGCGTGGTGCTGATGACGGTCTCGCCGTTGCGCGTCCTCCGCGGGACGTGGCCGGCCGACGACACCTCCTTCCTCACCTTCAGCTTCCTCATCGACGGCTTCGTGCGCATGGTCGCCCCGGACCGAACGGTGCTGCTGCGTCCGGGCTCGATCTCGTACCAGCAGGGGACGACGACGTTCACGACCGAGTCGACGACTCCGGCCACGATCCTCCACCTCTCGCTGCGCGCCGACGAGATGCGCCGCTACGGCTTCGACACGTCGGCCCCGGTCTACGCGCTCGATCCCGACGCCCGGTCCACCCGCGCCGCATACGCCTTCACGACCGCCTTCGCCCTCGCGGCGGAGTCCGGGACGGGGCTGCCCGGTGAGGGCGAGGTCACCGGCTTCGCCCACGTGGTCAAGCAGCTCCTCACCAGCGCGTTCCTCGCGGCGGCGAGCTCGCAGCCCGGCACCACGAGCGTCCGGGCCGCCACGCTCGGGCGCGCGCGCACGGTCATCGACCGGACGCACCGCACGCCACGCTGCACCCCGGAGGCGGTGGCCGACGCGGTCAACGTGTCCACCCGCTCCCTCCAGCGGCTCTTCGAGGACGCGGGCACCACCGTCGCGAGCGAGATCGAGCGCTCCCGGGTCGCCAGCGCCGTGGAGCTCCTGCGCCGCCGCCCGCGGGAGGTCCCGCTCGAGGCGATCGCCGCCGCGTCCGGATTCTCCTCGGCGGACCACCTCCGCCGTGCGCTCAAGCGCCGCGAGGGGCTCACCCCGAGCGACATCCGCGGCAGGATCGCGCGCCCCGCCGACGGATCGGCAGCCGGCGAGGTCGTGCGGCTCCAGCCCCCGCTCGCCGACGCGCGCCGGGCGTAGCCGTTCACCTCGGGGCCGTCGGCCTCGCGGAGCATCGACCCCGACGAGCGACGTCCGGA
Source organism: Rathayibacter sp. AY1C7 (assembly GCF_002931865.1). Classification (NCBI taxonomy): domain Bacteria; kingdom Bacillati; phylum Actinomycetota; class Actinomycetes; order Micrococcales; family Microbacteriaceae; genus Rathayibacter; species Rathayibacter sp. AY1C7. The sequence continues at coordinate 14,493 of NZ_PSWB01000021.1, forward strand.
CGCGCCCTTCTCGGCGCAGAGCAGCGGCCCGGCCTCCACCGGGCACCGTCGGCCGACGCCGCAGCCGCAGCGGGCTGCAGGCCGGGTCAGCCCGCGCAGTAGCCGAGCTGGACGGTCGATCCCTGCGGGACGTCGCCCGGAGCCAGGGACTGGGTCGTGATGGGCGGGTTCGCCCGGGTCGCGTCGCAGGTCTCGTCCGGGACCTCGACCCCCACGAGCTGCAGCTTCTCGGAGGCGAGGGTGGCCAGCGCGCTGCTGAGGGATGTCCCGACGAGGTCGGGGAGCGTGACCTGGCCGGAGGAGACCGTGAGGTCGACCGGCGTGCCCGGGGCGACCTGCTGGCCCGCTCCGGGAGAGGCGGCGAGTACGACGTCGCCCGGGACGGTCGGCGAGTTCTCGCGGGTCTGGGAGCCCTCGACGAAGCCGACGGCGGTGAGCGCGTCGATGGCCTCGGCGAGGCTCTGCCCGACGGTGTCCGGCACGGCGACGGGCTGCGGACCCTGGGACACGACGATGCGGATGACCGTCTCGGGCGCGACGATCGTGCCCGAGCCCGGATCCGTGCGGATCACCTCGCCCTCGGGGACGGTCGAGCTGTACTCCGCGACCTGGCTCGGCACGAGGTCGAGCTCGGTCAGGGTCGACTGGGCGCTGTCGTAGGTGGTCTCGGTGAGGGTGGGGACCTCGCGCGACTGCGACGGGAGGGTCGACGCGGGCTGGAGCGTCAGCACCCAGATCACGAGTGCGGCGACGATCACGGCCAGCACGACGATCGAGGACCAGATCCAGAGGACCGGCGGGCGGCGCTGGGTGCGGACGATCGAGTTGTCCTCGGCCAGCTGGCGGAGGGCGAGCTCGGAGTCGTTGACTCCACCCTGGCTGCGGGCCGCGAAGAGCGAGGTGGTCAGCTCGTCGATCGGGCGGTGGTCGGGGAGGCGTCCGGCGGCGGCGTCGCGCAGGTCGTCGCGGAACTCCGCAGCTCCCTGGAAGCGCTCGTAGCGGTCCTTAGAGAGTGCTCGGGCGACGACCGCGTCGAGCGCCGGGGTGACGGCCGGGTTGATGGAGCTCGGCGCCGGCGGCGTCTCGCTGACGTGCTGGTAGGCGACGGCCACCGGGGTGTCGCCGCGGAAGGGCGCACGCCCGGTGAGGAGCTCGAAGAGCACGATGCCGGCGGAGTAGAGGTCGCTGCGGGCGTCGACCTGCTCGCCCTTCGCCTGCTCGGGGGAGAAGTAGGCCGCGGTGCCGAGGATCGCCGTGGTCTGAGCGACCGTGGCGGCGGAGTCGGAGACGGCGCGGGCGATCCCGAAGTCCATCACCTTCACCTGGCCCGACGGGGTCAGCATGATGTTGCCGGGCTTGATGTCGCGGTGGACGACGCCTGCGCGGTGCGAGTACTCGAGGGCGGTGAGGATGCCCTCCGTGATGCGGACGGCCTCGTCCACATCGAGGGGACCCTCGGCGATCAGGTCCTTGAGGAGGCGGCCCTCGATGTGCTCCATGACGATGAAGGGCCGGCGCGACTCGGCGCCGTTGTCGTCGAGCGAGACCTCCTCGCCCGCGTCGAAGACCCGGACGATCGTGGGGTGCGACATGCGCGACGCGGACTGCGCCTCCTGCCGGAACCGCAGGCGGAAGGCGGAGTCGGAGGAGAGGGAGAGCTTCAGCTCCTTGATGGCGACGGTGCGGCCGAGCCGGGTGTCGGTGCCGAGGTACACCTCGGACATCCCGCCGCGACCGAGCCGGGGCCCGACCTGGTACCGTCCCGCGATCAGGCGACCCTCATCCGTCACGCGCACGCTCCCGCCCTGTACTTCCGTGTGGTGCGGCCCCGAGGAGCCACGGCAAGTGTACCTATGGGCCCCTGGTGTTCCGGGCGGGGGCGCGACGCGACGGCCGCGAGGCGCCGGGCCGGAGCGGTGCCCCGACCGGCGCGCCGCCGCTACTCGGAGGGGGTGGGCGTCGAGGTGGCCTTCGAGGTGGGGGTCGGCGCCGGGGTCGGAGCCGGCTCCTCGACGGTGACGGAGAGGGTGGGCGAGGCCGCCGACTCCGACTCGCCGCAGAGCACGGTGTACGTGACGTCGATCGTGCCGGCCGTGGTGCCGGCCTGGATCGTCGCGGTCGTCGAGTTCGACGGGTTGGTGCTCGTCACGCTCGCGCCCTCACCGGTCGCGGTCACCCGGTAACCGCTCACGGAGGTTCCGCTCGGGCACTGGTTGTAGTTGCTCCAGGTGACGTTGAACGTCGCGCCCGCCTCGACGCTGGAGGCGGCGGGGGTGACGGTCGGCACGGCGGTCGGTGCGTCCGGGGTCGCGACCTCGGTGAAGACGGAGACCTCGATGGTCGTGCCCTTCACCACGTTCGCGGTGGGGTTCACGTCCTCGACGAGTCCGACCTGCTCGGCGGTGGGGGCGCTCGGGCCGTCCGCCCGGCGGACGCCCATGCCCAGGGCCTCGAGCTCGGTCTCGACGTCGTCGAAGGAGCGCCCGACGTAGTCGGCCTTGTCGATGACGACCGTGTTGGAGGTCGGCGTCGGCGTGGGGCTCGGAGTCTCGGACGGCGTCGGCGACGGGGCCGTGCTGGTCGTCGCGGTGGGGGACGCGGCCGGGTCGCTGCTCCCGCCGGTCGTCAGGGCGAAGATCGTGCCCGCGATGACGACGGCGAGGATCACGATGAGGGCGATCAGCGGCCAGGTCCAGGGGCTGCGCCTGCGCGGCTCCTCGGCCGCCTCGAGCGGCTCCTCGATCGGCACGAACGGAGCGGCGGCCGCCGCGGGCGCCCCGGAGGGCAGCACCGTGGTCGCCCGCGTCGCGCCCTGGTTGGAGGGGAGGACCGTGGTCGCCTGCGTCGCGGGAAGGTCGCTGAGGACCGCGGGGACGGCCAGCGCCGCTCCGCGCACGTCGCCCGAGCGCAGCGCCTGAGCCGCCCGCGCGAGGTGCGCGGCGGTGGCGGGGCGGTCGGCCGGCTTCTTGGCGATGCAGGAGTAGACGAGGTTGCGCACCGGCTCCGCGACCGTGACCGGCAGCTCCGGCGGGGTGTCGTTGATCTGCGCCATCGCGATGGCGACCTGCGACTCGCCCGTGAAGGGGCGGCGCCCGGCCAGGCACTCGTACGCGACGATGCCCAGCGAGTAGATGTCGGTGGCGGGGGAGGCGGGCTGGCCGCTCGCCTGCTCCGGGGACAGGTACTGGACCGTGCCCATGACCTGGCCGGTCGCCGTCAGCGGGACCTGGTCGGCGATGCGCGCGATGCCGAAGTCGGTGATCTTGACGCGGCCGTCCGGCGTGATGAGCAGGTTGCCCGGCTTCACGTCGCGGTGCACGAGGCCCGCGGCGTGCGCGGCGTGCAGGGCGAGCGCGGTCTGCGCGACGATGTCGAGGACCTTGTCGGTCGAGAGGACGCGCTCGCGCTCGAGGACGGTCGAGAGCGCCTCGCCGGGGACGAGCTCCATGACCAGGTAGGCGGAGCCGTCCTCCTCGCCGTAGTCGTAGACGTTGGCGATGCCCTCGTGGTTGACCAGCGCCGCGTGGCGGGCCTCGGCGCGGAAGCGCTCGAGGAAGCCGGGGTCGCCGAGGTACTCGTCCTTCAGGATCTTGATCGCGATGGTGCGGCCGATGACCAGATCGGTCGCCTGCCACACCTCTCCCATGCCGCCGATGGCGATCCGGGACTGCAGCTCGTAGCGTCCCCCGAAGGTGAGGCCTGTCGTGGGTCTCATTTGTTCAGCACCGCCTCTAGTACCTGTTGTCCGATGGGTGCGGCGATCAGGTTGCCGTACCCGGTCTGGCCGAGCCCTCCACCGTTCTCCACGAGCACGGTGATGGCGTACTGCGGGTCGTCCGCAGGCGCGAAGCCGGTGAACCAGAGGGTGTACGGGTCGTCCCCGCCGTTCTCGGCGGTACCGGTCTTACCGGCCACAGTGACGCCCCCTATTGTTGCATTCGTCGCCGCGCCGCCCTGGACGCTGGCGACCATCATCGCCTTGACGGCGTCCGCGGTCTGCGTGCTCACCGCCCGGCCGAGCGACTTCTCCTGGAACTGCTGCAGCACGCTGAGGTCCTGCGAGCGGATCGAGTCGACCAGGTTCGGCTGCATCACCTCGCCGCCGTTCGCGATCGCCGCGGAGACCATGGCGATCTGCAGCGGCGTCGCGCGCACCTCGTACTGCCCGAAGGCGGTGAGGGCCGTCTGGGCGTCGTCCGTCTTCGTCGGGTAGGTGCTCGCCTCGACCGACATCGGGATCTCGAGCTCGGTGTCGAAGCCGAACTTCTCGGCCTGCGAGCGGATCGCGTCCGCTCCCAGCTGCACGCCCATCTCGGCCATCGGGACGTTGCAGGAGAGCGAGACGGCGGTGGCCAGCGTGACCGTCTCTCCGGAGCCGCAGAGACCGCCTCCGGAGTTGATCACCTGCGACGAGGAGCCGGGCAGCGTGTACGACTCGACGTTGGGGAAGCTCGAGTCGGCCGTGAAGCGGCCGGACTCAAGGGCGGCCGAGGCCACGACGAGCTTGAAGACGGAGCCGGGCGGATTGAGCGAGCCGCCGATCGCCAGGTTCACGAGGGGCTCGGAGGAGTCGTCGTTCAGCGCCCGGTAGGCGGCGAGGACGTCGTCGGTGTCGTGGGAGGCCAGCGCGGTGGGATCGAAGGTGGGCTTCGAGACCATCGCGAGGATGCGGCCGGTGGCCGGCTCCGTCACGACGACGGCCCCCGTGTAGTCGCCGAGCGCGTCGAAGGCGGCCTGCTGGGCGACCGGGTCGATCGAGAGCTCGACCGACGCGCCCTTCGGGTCCTGGCCCGTGACGAGGTTGTTGATCTCGTCGAAGAACTGCGAGTTCGAGGTGCCCGAGAGGTAGTCGTTGAGCGTGCGCTCGATGCCGGTGGTGCCCTGGTTCAGGGTGAAGTAGCCGGTCACGGTGGAGTAGAGCGGGCCGTTCGCGTACTGCCGCTGGAACTTGTAGAGGTCGTCCGACGGCGTCGAGGAGGCGATCGGCTGACCGCCGGCGAGGATCGCGCCGCGCTCGGTCGAGAAGCTCTCGTAGAGGGTCCGCGTGTTGCGGCCGTCCTCGTCGAGGGAGTCGGCCTGGATCACCTGGATGGTGGTCGTGGAGAGGAAGAGGGCCACGAACATCGTCAGCACGACGAGGCTCACCCGTTTGAGTTCTCGGTTCATCGACGGATCACACCACCAGACGAGGCTGACTGCGGACTGTGTCGGACAGGCGCAGCAGCACCGCCACGATCATCCAGTTCGCCACGAGGGAGGAGCCGCCGGCGGCGAGGAACGGCGTGGTCAGGCCGGTCAGCGGGATGACACGGGTGACGCCTCCGATGACGATGAAGCACTGCAGGGCGATCACGAACGAGAGGCCGACTCCCAGGAGGCGCCCGAAGTCGTCCTGCCCGGCGAAGCCGATGCGGAACCCGCGCGAGACCAGCAGGAGGTAGAGGCCGAAGATCGCGAAGAGCCCGGCGAGGCCCAGCTCCTCGCCGAGGCTGGCGATGATGTAGTCGGACTGCGGGACCGGCGTGAGATCCGGCATCCCCTGGCCGAGGCCCGTGCCGAGCAGCCCGCCGTGCGCGAGGCCGAAGAGGCCCTGCACGAGCTGGTAGCTGCCGCCCGGATCCGCCCCGTAGCGCTCGGCGCTGAAGGGCTCGAGCCAGTTGGCGAAGCGGTTGCCCACGTAGTCGAGCGTCTGGCTCGCCAGCAGCGCGCCGCCGAGGAACAGGCCGACGCCGATGAGGACCCAGCTGGTGCGCCCGGTCGCGACGTAGAGCATGACCAGGAACAGGCCGAAGTAGAGCAGAGCCGTCCCCAGGTCGCGCTGGAAGACGATGACGCCCATCGTGACCGCCCAGACCACCAGGATCGGGCCGAGGTCGCGCAGGCGCGGGAAGCGCATCCCGAGGACGGTGCGGCCCACCATCGAGAGGGAGTCGCGGTTGCGCACGAGGTAGCCGGCGAAGAAGACCGCGAGGGCGATCTTGGCGATCTCGCCGGGCTGGAAGCTCGCCACGTCGCCGATCCCGATCCACACGCGCGCGCCGCTGACCTCGCGGCCGATGAAGGGCAGGAGCGGCAGCAGGAGCAGCACGATCGCCGCGAACCCGGCGACGTAGGTGTAGCGGAACAGCACGCGGTGGTTGCGGATGACCAGCAGCACCACGATCGCCGCCACGACGGCCAGGGCGCTCCAGAAGATCTGCCGCACCGCCACCGACTCCCAGCCGGTCGCGCCGTCGGCGATGTCGATCCGGTAGATCTCGGCGACGCCCAGGCCGTTCAGCACGGTGGCGATCGGGAGGAGGAAGGGGTCGGCCGCGGGGGCCGCAAAGCGCAGCACGACGTGCACGGCGAGCACGAGCGCCGAGAGGCCGGCGCCCAGCGAGACCAGCGTGGTGTCGATCGAGCCGAGGGCGCCGAGCTGCACGAGCACGATCGCGCCGGCGTCGATGAGGCATGCGCCGATCAGGAGCAGGAGCTCGAGATTGCGCAGCTTCTGGCGGAAGAAGCCCTGCCGCTCGGGGGCGGGGCGGGCGGTGGCCGTGGCGGCGTCCGTCATGGTGCTCCGTTCGCGTCCGTGAGGCGCTCGACGATGTCGACCGCGCCGGCGTAGGAGTCGGCGCTGATCGTCTGCTGCAGCTGCTCGACGTCGTAGGCGCGGAGGGAGTCGAGCGGGATGCCCGTGTCCTCCTTCACCTCCGAGAGCGAGAGCGGGCCGACCGACTGCTGGATGCCCTGGTAGATGATCACGGTGTCCCCGTCGGTGCCGACGTAGAAGCGCGACTGCGTCCAGTCGTAGGCGAAGAGGATCCCGAGGAATCCGATGATGAGCACGAGGGACAGGCCGACGAGCCAGGTGATGCGGCGGCGCAGGTGCCGGCGGCGGTCCTCCTCGATCAGCTCGTCGAGGTAGTCCTCGGACGCGGGCTCGAAGTGGGTGGGGCCCTGCGCGGCGGGAGCCCGGGTGTGCAGGCGGAGGCCGGGGATCCGGACGCGGTTCTGCGAGTCGTCGGTGCTGAAGGGCGTGGGCGCGGCGGCCGATCCGACGACCACCGGCTCCTCCACGGGTGCGAGGATGCGCGCGGTGTCGCCCGCGCCGGGGATGTCGAGGACGACGACGGTGACGTTGTCCGGGGCGCCGTGCGAGAGGCTGTCGCGGATCAGGCGGTCGGCCACCTGCTGGGCGGTCTCGTCGCGGCTGAGCTCCTTGAGGATCTCGTCGTGCGGGACGACGCCGGAGAGGCCGTCGGAGCAGATCAGCCAGCGGTCGTGCGGCTCGGTCTCGAGCGTCAGCGTGTCGATCTCGGGGTTGGTGTGCACGTCGCCGAGGACCCGCATCAGGACGGAGCGGCGCGGGTGCGTCATCGCCTCCTCCTCCGTGATGCGGCCGGAGTCGACCAGGCGCTGCACGAAGGTGTGGTCGGTCGTGACCTGCTCGAGCCGGCCGTCGCGGAGGACGTAGATGCGGGAGTCGCCGATGTGCGCGATCGCCACCGACTCGCCGACGCGGGCGATGGCGCTGACGGTGGTGCCCATGCCGGTGAGCTCGGGGTGGTCGACCACGGCGTCGGCCAGCAGGGTGTTGGCCGCCAGCAGGGTGCGCTTGAGCTCGTCCTCGGCCTCGTAGGTGGAGGCGTAGACGCGGTCGGCCTCCGCGATGCGCTTGATCGCGATGGAGGAGGCGACGTCGCCGCCCGCGTGGCCGCCCATGCCGTCGGCGACGACGAAGAGCTGCCGGCCCGCGTAGCCGGAGTCCTGGTTGTTCGAGCGGATCCTGCCGACGTGCGAGACGGCGGCGCTCTCGCGCACCGCGCCGTGGCCGGAGCCGCTCTCCGGAGTGGGGGCCACGCGCTACGACCGCCGCAGTTCGAAGGTGGTGGTGCCGACCTTCACGGGCGTGTCCAGCGGCACCTTGGTGGGCGCGCCGACACGGCGGCCGTCGAGGAAGGTGCCGTTGGTGGAGTCGAGGTCCTGGATCATCCACTCGTCGTTCCAGAGGAGAAGGCGCGCGTGGTGGGTCGAGGTGTAGTCGTCGCGGATGACCAGCGTCGACTCCGCGGAGCGGCCGATCGTCAGCGGGTCGCCGGTCAGCTCGAGCTCGGTGCCCCGCTTGGGGCCCGAGGTGATCACGAGGCGCTGCGCCGTGTGGACTGTGGCGGCACCTCCCTGCTCGGCGCGCTCGGCGGCGGCCTCGCGGCTCCTCCGGGCCGAGGGGGCCGACGGGGAGGCGGGCTGCGCGGGCGCGGGAGCCGGGGCGGCCGCGGCGACCACGGGCTGGGCTGCCGTCACGAACGGGGCCTCGGGGGACGCGGCCTGCGCGCCGGGCGGCAGCTTGCGCACGCGCTGCCCGAACAGGTCGGAGCGCAGCGCGTAGACGATGCCGAACACGAAGAACCACAGCAGCGCGAGGAACGCGATGCGCAGGAGGAAGAGAGTGAGCTCGCTCATAGCCGGTCGTCCCAGAATCCCTCGGAGCCGCGTCCGGCTGCCCTGCCGGACGACGGGCGGTCGGTGCGTGCGGGCGCGGAGCCCTGCACGACGCGGTAGACGATCGAGGTGCGCCCGATCGTGATGGTCTGCTCGGGGGCCAGGGGCGCCTGCGTGACGGGCCGGCCGTCGAGCTTGGAGCCGTTCGTGGACCCGAGGTCGTGCACCTGGGCGCGGGAGCCGTCCCAGAGGATCTCGACGTGCGTGCGGGAGGTGCCCGAGTCGTCGACGGTGATGTCGGCGTCGCTGCCGCGGCCGATGACGGTGCGCGCCTTCGTGATCGGGTGGCGCCGGCCGTCGATGTCGAGGACGGGCGTGTAGGCGACGGTGCCCTTCACGCTGCGGGAGTCGACCTCGACCATGCCGTCGCTGAGCGCCGGATCGACGGCGAGGGAGATGTCGATCGGGCCGGGGAAGCGGAAGCCCTGCTTGGTGGCGTGCTCGGTGGCCACGGTGGTGAGCTCGTCGATCAGCGTGGCGCCGAGACGCTGCATCCGGTCGAGGTCGGTCGCGGACATCCGCAGGACGAGGCTGTTGGGGACGAGGATGCGGTCGCGGCTGACCACGGCGGCGGTGGTGTCGAGCTCCCGGCGGAGGGCGGAGGCGAGCTCGACCGGCTGCAGACCCGACTTGAAGGTCCGCGCGAACGCGCCGTTGACGACGCGCTCGAGTCCCTTCTCGAAGTTGTCCAGTATGCCCACAGTCTTCCGATCTTCCGGTTCTTCGCCTTCTCGGCGGTCGCGCACGGATCGAGATGTCTGCGCGCCCGTCGCCGCTTCCTCTTCTTGGTCTGCGCCGCGCACGGCTACGGGCATGTTACTGGGATGGTCTGGATGCGCGATCCTCCGCAGTGGTTTCGCGGCCGGAGTGCCGTGTGCGCGCTCTCACCGGGGCGGCCCGGTGGCGGCTCCCGGGGGAGCTCCGGCCCGGGGCGGCGGGTGCCGGTTCGGCTCGGAGGCCGGGGGATGCTACGATTTCTCGTCGGCGCTTCGGTGCCGCTGGTGAGCGCGAGTGGCGGAATAGGCAGACGCGCACGGTTCAGGTCCGTGTGCCCGAAAGGGCGTGGGGGTTCAACTCCCCCCTCGCGCACCAGAGTTCATGAGAACCGGAGTTCGAGAGAACCGGGTTCGAGGGAACCGGAGAGAAGCCCCCGATCGGATGTCCGGTCGGGGGCTTCTCCCGTTCCCGGGTGCGGTGCGCTCCGGGGCGGGCTCCTGTCGTGTCGTTCTCTCGTACGGCGTCCCGCGGAGGGGCGGTGTTCACCGGGAGGTCGGCGCGAGGTCGTCCGGCGCGGGCACGCTCGCGGGGTGATCGCCCTCCGTGCCGACGTGTCCGCCCTCGATACGCAGGCGCTGCCCGAGCTGCTCCGACGCCTCCGCCGGCACCGGAGCGTGCAGGTGGGGGAGTGCCAGTGGATCGCGGTGCTGCCCGGATCGGGCCCGGTGCTGCTGACGGCCGGCGACCGGCTCGTGCTCGACCTGCTGATCGAGCGGCGCGCGCTGCTCCCCGTGGTGATCGACGCGCTCGAGGCGGAGCTGCGCAGCGGCGGCTTCCGCGAGCGGATCGCGCTGAGCTGGAGCACGCCGGACACGGTGCCCGTGCTGCTGCGCTGACGGCTCGCGGTCAGCGGCGGGTGAGCTCCACGACCGGGATGATGCGGGTGGTGCGCTTCTCGTAGTCGAGGAAGCCGGCGGAGGCGGTGGTGAAGCGGGCCCAGCCGGCGTCGCGCTCCTCCCCGGCGAGGACGCGCGCCCGGACGTCGACGGTGCCGTCGTCGGGGGTCTCGATCGCCAGGTCCGGGTGGGCGATCGTGTTGTAGAACCAGGCGGGGTGCTTCGGCGCACCGGCGGCGGACGCGGCGAGCAGCCAGACGTCGTCGGAGGGGTGCAGCGCCATCAGGGGAGTCACGCGCTCCTCACCGGAGCGGGCGCCGCGGTGGTGCACCAGCACGAGGCTCCTCCCGAAGCCGCTCGTGGTCACGGTCCCGCCGTTCGCGCGGAACTCCTCGATGATCGTGTCGTTCCAGTCGGCCATGCTCGTCCTCCTCGACGCGGTGCCGGCACTCGAAGGCCGGGGTCAGGCGCGGGCGCCCAGGGCGTCCTCGCGGCTGCTGCTCCCACCCGGCGGCTGCGCGCCCCCGGTGACGGCGGCGGGATCCGCCAGCGCCCGCCGCCAGGGTAGCTCCGCGGCGCCGACGAGTTCCAGCCTCGAGCGCAGGGCGGCCCGCTCGATCCGCACGCCGCGCGCGAGGTCGCTCAGGGCCCGGGCGGAGACGCGGGCGGCGAGGCGCTCGCGGTCGACGGTGAGCAGCGAGCCGAGGAAGCCGCCCAGCACGACCGCGGTGGGGTTGAAGAGGTTGATGTAGGTGGACAGGCCCTCCGAGAGTAGGTCGACCTGGCGGGCGACCTCGCCGAGGACGGCGGGGTCGCGGGAGGTGCCCAGGGCGATGTCGAGCTCGTCCTGGTCGAGGACGCGGGCGCCGAGGACGTCGAGGAGGGAGCGCATCCGGACCTCGGCCTCGAGGCAGCCGCGCCGGCCGCAGCCGCAGAGGCGGCCGTTCGTGGCGACGAGGGTGTGGCCCAGCTCGGCCGCGAACCCCGAGGAGCCCTGGAGCGGGACGCCGCCGATGATGACTCCTCCGCCGATGCCGCCCGCGCCGCCGGTGACGTAGACGACGTCGGCCACGCCGTGCGCGGCTCCGAAGAGGGACTCGCCGATGGCGCCGAGGGTCGCGTCGTTGCCGACGGCGACCGGGAGGTCGAGGGCGCGGCTCAGCTGGGTGGCGAGGTCGACGTCGCGCCAGCCCAGGTGCGGGGCGCGGTGGACGAAGCCGGAGTCGGCCTGGACGAGGCCGGGGACGGCGACGCCCGCGCCGACCAGCGTGCGGAGCGACTCCCGCTCGGAGCGGAAGCCCTCGACGATCCCGGTGACGACGCGGACCACCGTGGCCGGGCTCGCGGGCTTGGGGGTGTCGAAGCGGACGCGGCGCAGCAGCTCGCCGTGCAGCCCGACCAGGCCGACGATGATCGCGTCGGTGTCGAGGTGGACGCCCACGGCCGCGAACCGGTCGCCGGGGACGACGGTGGCGCTGGGGCGGCCGATGCGGCCGTCGGGCGCGGTGGTCTCCTCCGCCACCCAGCCGAGCTCGCTCAGCTCGCCGACGAGGTTCGCGACGGCGGAGCGGTTCAGCCCGGTGAGGCGGCCGAGCTCGGCGCGGCTGGTGGGACCGGAGCGGTGCACCAGGGTCGCGAGGCTCGCGAGGTTCGTGCGGCGCAGCAGCGCGTTGCTGGAGGCTCCGACTGCTCCTGCCATGATCGCCTGCCTGTCGCTGGACCCCGACGGGTCTCGGATGCACTCGGGCGCGGCTCCCCCGAGGAGAAGCCGCGCCCGAGAACTGTAGAAGAGAAGGACGAGGAGCGCCGCTGGGCGGCGCCCGGCGTTCGCCTAGCGGCCGCCGGCGCGGCGCTTGTTGAAGATGTCGAACGCCACCGCGAGCAGGAGCACGAAGCCCTTGATCGCCATCTGCCAGGCCGCGTCGACCGAGAGGATGGACAGGCCCATGTTGAGCACGCCCATCACGAGTCCGCCGATGACGGCTCCGACGACGGTGCCCACGCCTCCCTGGACGGCGGCGCCGCCGATGAAGACCGCGGCGATCGCGTCCAGCTCGTAGTTCTGTCCGGCCGAGGCGACCGCACCGCCGGCGCGGGCGGTGCTGACGATGCCCGCGACTCCGGCCAGTGCGCCCATGTTGACGAAGATGAAGAAGTTGACCCACTTCGTCTTGACGCCGGACATCATCGCGGCGAACAGGTTGCCGCCCATCGCGTAGATGTGGCGGCCGAAGACCGTCCGGCCGAGCACGAAGCTGTAGGCGAGGATCAGCACGGCGAGCACGATCAGGATGATCGGGGTTCCGCTGTAGCCGGCGAGCAGCCAGGAGAGGGCCATGATCGCGATGACGGCGATGGCCGACTTCGCCACCAGCGAGCCGATGGGCTCGCGGGGCAGCTCGAGGCGGCGGAGGGTCGCGCGGCTGCGGAGCTGCTGAGCCACGAGGACGACGCAGACGATCAGGCCGAGGACCAGGGTGAGCGCGTCGCGGCCGGCGATGCCGCCGAGGACGCCCGGCAGCCAGCCGGCGCCGATCGCGGTGAACTCGGTGGGGAGGCCGTTGATCGTCCCGCCGGTGAGGAGGACGAGGGTGAAGCCGCGGAAGATCAGCATGCCCGCGAGGGTCACGATGAACGCCGGTATGCCGACGAAGGCGACCCAGAAGCCCTGCCATGCTCCGACGGCGGCGCCGGTGACGAGGGCGACGACGACGGCCGCCCACCAGGGCAGGCCCCAGTTGTTCATCGCGATCGCCGAGATGGCGCCGACCATCGCCACGACCGAGCCGACCGAGAGGTCGATGTGGCCGGCGATGATGACCATCACCATGCCGATCGCGAGGATCAGCACGTAGGCGTTCTGCTGGATCAGGTTGTTGACGTTGCCGGGCAGGAGCAGGCGCCCGCCGGTCAGCACCTGGAAGAGCAGGATGATGATGGCCAGCGCGGCGAGGATGCCGTACTGCCGGAGGTTGATGTTCAGCCGGCGCGAGCGCTTGGGCGGGGTGGAGGGCGTGTTGGCGGGCGTGTCCGCCGGCGCTGTGGTGGTCGTGGCGCTCATCGGGCCTGTTCCTTTCCGGCGGTCATGTAGTGCATGAGGTGCTCCTGGGTGGCGTCGGCGCGATCAATCTCGCCCGTGATCCGTCCCTCGGAGATGGTGTAGATGCGGTCGGCGAGGCCGATCAGCTCGGGCAGCTCGGACGAGATGACGACGACCGCCTTGCCCTGGGCCGCGAGCTCGTTGATGATCCCGTAGATCTCGTACTTGGCTCCCACGTCGATGCCGCGGGTGGGCTCGTCGAGGATCAGCACGTCGGGACCGGAGAAGATCCACTTCGAGAGGACGACCTTCTGCTGGTTGCCGCCGGAGAGCTTCCCCGTGACGGCCGAGACGGTCGGCGCCTTGATGTTCATCTTCGATCGGTACGAGTCGGCGACCTTGTACTCGCGGTGCTTGTCGATCACGCCGAGCCGGGCCAGCCGCGAGAGCGCGGCGGCCGAGACGTTGACGGTGATGTCGCCGATGAGGTTGAGCCCGTAGCGCTTGCGGTCCTCGGTCGCATAGGCGAGGCCGTTGCGGATCGCCTCGTCGACGGTGCGGGTCTGGATCTCCTCGCCGTCCTTGTAGACGCGGCCGGAGATGCCGGTGCCGTAGCTCCTCCCGAAGATGCTCATCGCGAGCTCGGTGCGTCCGGCGCCCATCAGGCCCGCGAAGCCGACGATCTCGCCGGCGCGGACGGTGAAGGAGGCGTCGTCGACGACCACGCGGTTGATGTCGACGGGGTGGTGGACCGTCCAGTTCTCGACGCGCAGCTTCTCCTCGCCGATCTGCGGGTCGCGCGGCGGGAACATGCTGTTGAGGTCGCGGCCGACCATCGCGCGGATGATCCGGCTCTCGGACGCCTCCTCGCCGGCCATCGGGAAGCTCTCGATGGTGCGGCCGTCGCGGATGATCGTGACGGTGTCCGCGATGGCGCGGATCTCCTTCAGCTTGTGGCTGATGATGATGCAGGTGATGCCCTGCTTGCGGAGCTGGTCGATCAGGCCGAGCAGGTGGTCGCTGTCCTCGTCGTTGAGGGCGGCGGTGGGCTCGTCCAGGATGAGGAGCTTCACCTCCTTGGCGAGGGCCTTGGCGATCTCGACGAGCTGCTGCTTGCCGACGCCCAGCTCGAGGATCTTGGTCGCGGGGCTCTCGGCGAGGCCGACGCGGGCGAGCAGCTTGGCCGCCTCCGCGTTGGTCGCGTTCCAGTTGATGACGCCGCGGGTCGACTTCTCGTTGCCGAGGAAGATGTTCTCGGCGATGGAGAGGTAGGGGCTGAGGGCGAGCTCCTGGTGGATGATCACGATGCCGTCGGCCTCGCTGTCGTTGATCGACCGGTACTGCGCCTCCTCGCCCTCGAACTCGATGGTGCCCTCGAAGCTGCCGTACGGGTACACGCCGGAGAGGACTTTCATCAGGGTCGACTTGCCGGCGCCGTTCTCGCCGCAGATGGCGTGGACCTCGCCGGGCTGGACCGAGAGCGAGACGCCGTCGAGGGCGCGGACGCCGCCGCCGAACTCCTTGACGATGTCGCGCATGATGAGGATGGGACTGGCCAACAGGGCCTCACTTCGTTGGGGGGGAGTGGTGTGCGGACGGGCGGGCGGGGGCGGGGAGGATCGCTCCTCCCCGCCCCCGCCCGACGGATCAGAGTCCGACGTCGCCGGCCTTGAGGAAGCCGGAGTCGACGAGGACCGACTGCACGTCGTCCTTCGTGACGACCTGCGGCTCCAGCAGGTAGGACGGGACGACCTTCTCGCCGTTGTCGTAGGTCTCGGTGTCGTTGACCTCGGGCTCCTCGCCCGCGACGATCGACTGCACCATCTGGAAGACGCGGTCGCCGAGGGTGCGGGTGTCCTTCCAGACCGTCATGGACTGCTCGTCGGCGAGGATCGCCTTGACGTTGGCCTTGTCGGCGTCCTGGCCGGTGATGACCGGGTAGTCGGCGCCGGGGGTGTAGCCGGCCGACTTCAGCGAGGCCTCGATGCCGATGGCCAGGCTGTCGTTGGGGGAGAGCACGACGTCGACCTTCTGGCCGCCGGTGTAGAAGGACGAGAGGCGGTTGTCCATCTCGGACTGCGCCTTGTCGGAGGCCCAGCCCTGGATGCCGATCGAGGCCCAGTCGTCGTCCGACGCGGGCGACTTGCCCGAGGGGACGGTGAGCTTGCCGCTCTCGATGTAGGGCTGCAGGACGTCCCACGCGCCGGAGAAGAAGAACTTCGCGTTGTTGTCGTCGGGGCTGCCGGCGAAGGGCTCGAGGGTGAAGGGACCCGCGGCGTTCTTCAGGTCGAGGGTCGACTCGATGTACTGGCCCTGGAGCTGGCCGACCTTGTAGTTGTCGAAGGTCGCGTAGTAGTCGACGTCCGCGGTGCCGTTGATGAGACGGTCGTAGGCGATGACGGTGGCGTTCTGCTTCTTCGCCTCGGCGAGGACGGGCGCGAGCGCCTCGCCGTCGATCGCGGCGATGACCAGGATCTTGGAGCCGCCGGCGATCTGGTTCTGGATCTGCGAGATCTGCTGATCGGTCTTGTTGTCGGCGTACTGGAGGTCGACGGTGCAGCCGTCGCCCTCGAGCTGCGACTGGAGGCCTTCGCCGTCGTTGATCCAGCGCTCGAGGCTGCGCGTGGGCATCGAGATGCCGACGGTGCAGTCGCCTTCCGCGCCGGCGCCGGCAGCGGCGCCTCCGGAGTTGGCGGGGCTCGCGGAACAGGCCGCGAGGCCGAGGGAGATGATGCCGGCGGCGGCCAGCGTGGTGATGCCGCGGGAGAACTTCATGGAGTGCATTCCTCTCTGAAAGCAGTGTCCGAGGGAGAGGACGACAAGAGGCGTGCACGTGTGGCGCACGTCGTCGTGTCGTCGCCCGGGAGGGCGGGAGAGCCCCGAGGGGCTTTGTCCACGGAGAGAACATATTGCTTCGATCGGGGGGAGTAAAGCGCGGGCGGCGAATTTGTCCAGGCGATGCCGAAATGTGATCTTCGGGACGTCGACCCCCGCCGTTGCTGGGGGAGAACGCTCTCACCGCTCGGCTCCCGCCCGGCTCGCGCTCCTCCGCCGGGCGCCCGCCGCCGTCCGCGTGAGGGAAACGCGAGGACTCCGGGCCGGGCCGTAGGGGAACCGTGAGGACCGCTCCGAGGAGCCCCCGCGAGGTGTTGCATCGCTTCCTGTGCCGCTTCCCGGCAGGCGTCCGGTCCCGGGCGTCGTCCGCTCCCCGGATGGAGTCCTCCGTGCTCGACCTCGCCTACCTCCTCGGCGTGCTCGCCCTCTTCTCGCTCATCGCTCTCGCCGCGAAGGGGGTCGAGCGGCTGGGCGGACCGCCCCCCTCGGCGACCCGCGGGACCCGCGAGAAGGAGGCGGGCCGGTGATCGTCTTCGACGCCCTCGCGGCCGTGCTGGCGCTCGCCGCCGTCGTCTACCTCGTCGCGGCCCTGATCCGACCGGAGCGCTTCTGATGGATCCGCTCCTCGCCGTCCTCCAGGTCGCGACCGTCGGCCTGGCCGTCGCCCTCCTCCACCGCCCCCTCGGCGACCACATGTTCCGCGTCTACACCTCGACGCGCGACCTCGCCCTCGAGCGCGGCGTCTACCGCCTCATCGGCGTCGACTCCGCGGGCGAGCAGAGCTGGCGCGCCTACCTCCGGGCCGTGCTGGCCTTCTCGCTCGTCGGCGTGCTCCTGCTCTACGGGATGCAGCGCCTCCAGGCGGTCCTGCCCGGCTCCCTCGGCCTGCCCGCGGTGCCGGAGGGGCTGGCGTTCAACACCGCCGTCTCGTTCGTCACCAACACCAACTGGCAGTCCTACTCCCCGGAGGCGACCCTCGGCTTCGCGGTGCAGCTCGGCGGCCTCGCCGTGCAGAACTTCGTCTCGGCGGCCGTGGGCCTGGCCGTGGCGGTGGCGCTGATCCGCGGATTCGCGCGCCGCTCCTCCGGAACGCTCGGCAACTTCTGGGTCGACCTCGTGCGCGGCACGCTGCGCCTCCTGCTGCCCCTCGCGGTGGTGGCGGCGGTCGTGATGATCGCGGGCGGCGTGATCCAGAACCTGAACGGCCCGCTGACGGTGACCACGCTCACCGGCGGCGAGCAGAGCATCCCGGGCGGCGCGGTGGCCTCGCAGGAGGCGATCAAGCTGCTCGGCACCAACGGCGGCGGCTATTTCAACGCCAACTCCGCGCACCCGTTCGAGAACCCCTCGGCGTGGGTGTCGCTGCTGCAGATCGTGCTGATCCTCGCGATCCCGTTCTCGCTGCCGCGCACCTTCGGCCGGATGGTCGGCGACGTGCGGCAGGGCCGCGCGATCCTCGCGGCGATGGCGACGATCTTCGTCGTGTCGCTCGCGGCCCTCACCGCGCTGGAGGCGGCGGGCGGCGGATCCGCGGCGCAGGCCGCCGGAGCCGCGATGGAGGGCAAGGAGACGCGCTTCGGCATCGCCGGCTCCGCCCTCTACGCGACCGCCTCGACGCTCACCTCGACCGGCGCCGTCAACGCGATGCACGACTCCTTCACCGCGCTCGGCGGCATGCTGCCGATGCTCAACATGATGCTCGGCGAGGTCGCCCCCGGCGGCGTCGGCTCGGGCCTCTACGGGATGCTCGTGCTCGCGGTGCTGGCCGTGTTCGTCGGCGGGCTGCTGGTCGGCCGGACGCCCGAGTACCTGGGCAAGAAGCTCGGCCCGCGCGAGATCAAGCTCGCGAGCCTCTACATCCTCGTGACGCCGACGCTCGTGCTGGCCGGCACGGCCCTGAGCTTCGCGATCCCGGCGGTGCGGGAGGACGTGGAGAGCACGTCGATCCTGAACCCCGGGCTGCACGGGCTCTCGGAGGTGCTCTACGCCTTCACCTCCGCGTCCAACAACAACGGCTCGGCGTTCGCGGGGCTGACGGCGAACACGCCCTGGCTCAACACGGCGCTCGGCGTCGCGATGCTCCTCGGCCGCTTCCTCCCGATCCTGCTGGTGCTCGCCCTGGCCGGCTCGCTCGCGGCGCAGTCGCCGGTGCCCTCCAGCGCCGGCACGCTGCCCACCCACCGGCCGCAGTTCGTCGGCCTCCTCGTGGGCGTCACGGTCGTCGTGACCGCGCTCACCTACTTCCCCGTACTCGCGCTGGGCCCCCTGGCGGAAGGACTGCGACTCCGATGACCACTGCACTGACCGAGGCACCCGCGGAACCCGCGCGCCCCACCCGCGCCGCCCTCGGGCCGCGCCAGCTCGCCGCTGCCCTCCCCGGAGCGCTGCGCAAGCTCGATCCGCGCCTGATGTGGCGCAACCCCGTGATGTTCATCGTCGAGGTCGGCGCCGTGCTGACCACGGTGCTGGCGATCGCCGAGCCGTTCCTCGGGGGGCCGGAGGAGTCGGGCGGATCGACGGTGCCCGTCACCTTCACGGGCGGCATCGCGATCTGGCTCTGGCTCACCGTGGTGTTCGCGAACCTCGCGGAGTCGGTGGCCGAGGGCCGCGGCAAGGCGCAGGCCGAGAGCCTGCGCGCCACCCGCACGAGCACTCCGGCCCGGCGCATGACGGACTACGACCCCGCGGACCCCTCCGCCCTGTCGGCCCGCCTGGTCGAGGTCTCCTCGGCCGAGCTGCAGCTGGGCGACGTGGTCGTGGCGGAGGCGGGCGACCTCGTCCCCGGCGACGGCGACATCGTCTGGGGCATCGCCTCCATCGACGAGTCGGCGATCACGGGCGAGTCGGCGCCGGTCGTCCGCGAGAGCGGAGGCGACCGCAGCGCGGTGACGGGCGGCACGCGAGTGCTCTCGGACCGGATCGTGGTGCGCATCACCTCCCGGCCGGGCGAGACCTTCGTCGACCGGATGATCGGCCTGGTCGAGGGCGCGTCGCGGCAGAAGACGCCGAACGAGATCGCGCTCGACATCCTCCTGGCGAGCCTCTCGATCGTGTTCGTCGTGGTCGTGCTGACCCTGAACCCGATCGCCTCGTTCGCGGGAGCCTCCGTGAGCGTCCCGGTGCTGGTCGCCCTGCTCGTCTGCCTCATCCCGACCACCATCGGCGCCCTCCTCTCGGCCATCGGCATCGCCGGCATGGACCGGCTCGTGCAGCGCAACGTGCTCGCGATGTCCGGCCGGGCCGTGGAGGCGGCGGGCGACGTCACGACGCTCCTGCTCGACAAGACGGGGACCATCACCTACGGCAACCGCCGTGCGGTGGCGTTCCTCCCCCTCGACGGAGTGGCGCAGGCCGCCCTCGTCGACGCGGCCGCCTCCTCCTCGCTCAGCGACCCGACGCCCGAGGGGAAGTCGATCGTCGACCTCGCGGGCGACTCGGGCCGCCCCGCCGTCGAGCCCGCTCAGGCCGCCGTGGTGCCGTTCACCGCGCAGACCCGGATGAGCGGGCTCGACCTCCCCGACGGCTCCTCCATCCGCAAGGGCGCCGGCTCGGCCGTGCGCGCCTGGGTGGAGGAGGAGGGGCCGCTGCCGTCCGCGGTCGCGGCGCGCCTCACGGTGCTCGTCGACGGCGTCTCGGAGAGCGGCGGCACGCCCCTGGTCGTCGCGGTGAAGGACGCCCACGGCGCCCGGCTGCTCGGCGTCGTGCACCTGAAGGACGTGGTGAAGGACGGGCTCGCCGAGCGCTTCTCGGAGCTGCGCGCGATGGGCATCCGCACCGTGATGATCACGGGCGACAACCCGCTGACCGCGAAGGCGATCGCGGCGGAGGCGGGAGTCGACGACTACCTCGCCGAGGCGACCCCCGAGGACAAGCTCGCCCTGATCCGGCGCGAGCAGGAGGGCGGCGCGCTGGTCGCGATGACCGGCGACGGCACCAACGACGCCCCGGCCCTCGCGCAGGCCGACGTGGGCGTGGCGATGAACACCGGCACCTCGGCGGCGAAGGAGGCGGGCAACATGGTCGACCTCGACTCCGACCCCACCAAGCTCATCGACATCGTGCGGATCGGCAAGCAGCTGCTGATCACCCGCGGCGCGCTCACCACGTTCTCGATCGCGAACGACGTGGCGAAGTACTTCGCGATCATCCCGGCGATGTTCGCGGGAGTCTTCCCCGGGCTCGCGGTGCTGAACGTGATGCAGCTGCACTCGCCGGCCTCGGCGATCCTCTCGGCGATCGTGTTCAACGCGCTGGTGATCGTCGTGCTGATCCCGCTCGCGCTGCGGGGAGTGGCGTACCGCCCGGTCGCCGCCTCGCGCATCCTCAGCCGCAACCTCCTGGTCTACGGGCTGGGCGGAGTGATCGCTCCGTTCCTCGGGATCAAGCTCGTCGACCTGATCGTCGCCGCGATCCCCGGCTTCTGACCCGCCCGTCCCGACCACCGAAGACAGAGAGAAGAGACCATGTTCCGTCCCTACGGTGTCGCGCTGCGCGCGATGATCGTGCTCACCGTGCTGCTGGGAGCGGCGTACCCGCTCGCGGTGCTCGGGATCGGGCAGCTCGCCCTGCCCGCCCAGGCGAACGGCTCGCTGCTGCGCCAGGACGGCGCGGTGATCGGCTCGTCGCTCATCGGGCAGTCGTTCACGGACGCCGACGGAGCGCCCCTGCCGGAGTGGTTCCAGTCGCGTCCCTCCGCCGCGGGCTACGACGCCGCGGCCTCGACCGGCAGCAACCTCGGCCCCGAGAACGCCGACCTGGTCGCGTCCGTCGAGGAGCGCCGGGCCGCGATCGCCGCCTTCGAGGGCGTCGACCCGGCCGCGGTGCCGGCCGATGCGCTGACCGCCTCCGCCTCGGGGCTCGACCCCGCGATCAGCCCCGCCTACGCGCAGCTGCAGGCGCCCCGCGTCGCCGCCGCCCGCGGGCTCGACGTGAGCGCCGTGCGCGCGCTGGTCGAGGAGCACACCGCGGGCCGCGAGCTCGGGTACCTCGGCGAGCCGACGGTGGACGTGCTCGAGCTCAACGCCGCTCTCGCGCGGCTGTGACCGCTCCGGTGGCGCCTCCGGCTCGTAGAATCGCGATCGGCTCGTCGGGACCGTCCGATCGAGCGGATCGACGCCGGTCCCGCGAGCCCGGGACGCCCCGGAGCCGCGAGCACGAGGGGAGGCCGGGAGCATGACGAAGGGCCGCCTGCGCGTGCTCCTCGGAGCCGCGCCCGGAGTGGGCAAGACCTACACGATGCTCGAGGAGGGCCGCCGGCTCGCCGCCGAGGGTCGCGACGTCGTGGTGGCCGTGGTCGAGACGCACGGCCGCTCCGCCACCGCCGCGATGGTCGAGGGGCTGGAGGTCGTGCCGAGGAGGGCCGTCGAGCACCGCGGTGTGCTGCTCGACGAGATGGACCTCGACGCGGTGCTGGCCCGCCGGCCCGACGTCGCGCTGGTCGACGAGCTCGCGCACACCAACGCCCCCGGCTCCCGGCATGAGAAGCGCTGGGAGGACGTGCGGACGCTCCTCGACGCCGGCATCACCGTCTTCTCGACCGTGAACATCCAGCACATCGAGTCGCTCAACGACGTCGTGCACGCGATCACCGGAGCGCCGCAGCGCGAGACGATCCCGGACGCGGTCCTCCGCGCCGCCGATCAGATCGAGGTCGTCGACCTGGCGCCCCAGGCGCTGCGCGACCGCCTCGCCGACGGCCGCGTCTACCCGCCCGAGCGCATCGACGCGGCGCTGTCCAATTACTTCCGGCTCGGCAACCTGACCGCCCTGCGCGAGCTCGCGCTGCTCTGGCTCGCCGACGAGGTCGACAGCGCGCTCCGCGACTACCGCGTCGAGCACGGCATCGACAGCACCTGGGAGGCGCGCGAGCGCGTGGTCGTGACCCTCACCGGCGGGCCGGAGGGGGAGACCCTGCTGCGGCGCGGCGCGCGGATCGCGGCCCGCGCCTCCGGGGGCGACCTGCTCGCCGTGCACGTGGTGACCCCCGACGGCCTCCGCACTCCCCGGCCGCACGTGCTCGAGGCGCAGCGGGTGCTGGTCGAGAAGCTCGGCGGCAGCTACCACCAGGTGGTCGGCGAGGACGTGCCGCGGACGCTGGTCGAGTTCGCCCGCTCGGTGAACGCGACGCAGCTGGTGATCGGCGTGAGCAGGCGGAGCCGTTTCGCCTCGGCGCTGACGCCCGGCACCGCGTCGACGGTGATCCGCGAGTCCGGCAACATCGACGTGCACATCGTCAGCCACTCCGCCGCCGGGCGCACCGCGGTGCTGCCGAGGCTCGACGGGGCCCTGACTCTGCGGCGCCGCCTCCTGGGACTGGCCCTCGCCCTCGTGGGCGGCCCGCTGGTGACCTGGCTGCTCTCGAGCCTCCGCAGCGACGAGTCGATCACGAGCGACGTGCTCTCGTACCAGCTGCTGGTGGTGGTGGTCGCGCTGGTCGGCGGGCTCTGGCCGGCCCTCTTCGCGGCCGTGCTCTCGGGGCTGACCCTCGACTTCTTCTTCGTCGATCCGCTCTACACGATCACCGTCGACGAGCCTCTGCACGCGCTGGCGCTGGTGCTCTACGTGCTCAACGCGGCGCTCGTCAGCGCCGTGGTCGACCGCGCGGCCCGGCGGGCGCGGGCCGCCAAGCGGTCGGGGGCGGAGTCGGAGCTGCTGGCGACGATCGCCGGCGGCGTGATCCGCGGGCAGGGGGCGCTGCAGGCGATCCTCGAGCGCTCGCGCGAGGCGTTCGGGCTGACCGGCGTGCGGCTGCTGCGCGGCGGCGAGCTCGTCGCGGCGGACGGCGAGCCGCAGCCGGAGGGCGATCCCGCGCGCATCGCGGTGGGCGAGGGCGCGGTGCTCGAGCTGCACGGCCGTGAGCTGGAGGGGAGTGAGCGGCGGCTGCTCCAGGTCGTCGCCGCCCAGCTCGACTCGGTGCTCGAGAACGCGGCCCTCAGCGAGACGGCCAGCTCCCTCGCTCCGCTGGCCGAGACCGACCGGGTGCGCAGCGCCCTGCTGTCGGCCGTCAGCCACGACCTGCGCCGGCCCCTCGCCGCGGCCACCGCGGCGGTCAGCGGTCTGCGCTCGCCCGAGGTGGTCTGGAGCGAGCGCGACCGGGAGGAGCTGCTCGCCACCGCCGACGAGAGCCTCACCGTGCTCGCCGCGCTGGTCACCGACCTGCTCGACGTGACGCGGCTGGAGGCTGGGGCGCTCGCCGTGGCGCTCGCTCCGCTCGACGCCGCCGACGTGGTGCTCCCCGCGCTCGACGAGCTCGGGCTCGGTCCCGGCGAGGTCGACCTCGATCTCGATCCGGAGGGCCCGGCGCTGCTCGCCGACGCGGTGCTGCTGCAGCGCGTCGTGGTCAACCTGCTCGCGAACGCCGTCCGCTACGCGCCGTCCGGCACCCGGGTGCGCGTGGCCGCCAGCGCCTTCGGCGGGAGCGCGCAGCTGCGGATCGTCGACCACGGCCCCGGGGTGCCCGAGGAGCGCCGCGCCGAGATCTTCGTGCCGTTCCAGCGACTCGGCGACGACGACAACCTGACGGGCCTCGGCCTCGGCCTCGCGCTCTCGAAGGGGTTCACGGAGGGGATGGGCGGCACGCTCGAGACGGAGGACACTCCGGGGGGCGGGCTGACGATGGTGGTGACGCTGCCGCTGGCGCCGGAGACTGCTGCCGCTGCTCCTGCGGTTCACGTCGCTCCGGCCGGCCCGCACGACGGCGGGTCGGGCGCCGCCCCGCACGAGGACTCCGGAGGAGCCGCATGAAGATCCTGATCGCCGACGACGACCCGCAGATCCTGCGTGCCCTGCGCATCACCCTCACCGCCCGCGGATACGACGTGGTGACGGCCGGCGACGGCACCGAGGCGATCAACCGCGCGGTGGACGAGCATCCGGACCTCTACATGATCGACCTCGGCATGCCCCGGCTCGACGGGGTCGAGGTCATCCACGGACTGCGCGGCTGGACGAGCGCGCCGATCCTGGTGGTGTCGGGGCGGACGGGCGCGGCCGACAAGGTGGGCGCGCTCGACGCCGGCGCGGACGACTACGTGACCAAGCCGTTCTCGATGGACGAGGTGCTCGCGCGCATCCGGGCCCTCTCGCGGCGGGTGCAGCCGGCCGACGGCGAGCCGCTGGTCGTGATCGGCGAGGTGACCGTGGACCTGGTGGCCAAGAGCGCGACGCGGGACGGCGTCTCCGTGCGGCTCACCCCGACCGAGTGGCAGGTGCTCGAGATCCTCATCCGCAACGCGGGCAAGCTGGTCACCCGCCGCTCGCTGCTGGCCGAGATCTGGGGCCCCGCGCACGTCACCGACACCGGCTACCTGCGCCTCTACGTCGCGCAGCTGCGCAAGAAGCTCGAGCCCGACCCCGCGCATCCGCGGCACCTGCTGACCGAGGCGGGCATGGGCTACCGCTTCGTGCCCTGACCGGCCTGTGCCCGGCGGGGGGAACCCCGGACCGTCGAGGGAGCCCGCCGGTCGTGGCTCCCGCGACGGTCCGGGGTCCCCTCGGCGGAGGGGGGCAGGTCACCAGTCGTGGACGGTGCCGTCGGCGAGGCGGTTGAAGGGCAGGTACGCGTGCACGTAGGGGTACTTCCCGGCGGCGTCGACGTCGAGCTCCACGCCCAGACCGGGGGCGTCGCCCGGGTGCAGCCGTCCCTCGCTCCAGGTGAACGACTGCTGGAAGACGCTGTCGGTCCGCTCGCCGTGCTTCATGTACTCCTGGATCCCGAAGTTGTGGATCGCCAGGCCCAGGTGCATCGCGGCCGCCATGCCCACCGGGGAGACGTCGGTGGGTCCGTGCATCCCGGACTTGATCTGGTACTGCGCGGCGTGGTCGAGGATCCTCCGGAGGTGGGAGACGCCTCCGGTGTGCGTGACCGCGCTGCGGATGTAGTCGATCAGCTGCTCGCGGATCAGGAGCTGGTAGTCCCAGACGGTGTTGAAGACCTCGCCGATCGCCAGGGGCGTGGTGGTGTGCTGCCGGACGAGGCGGAGGGCCTCCTGGTTCTCGGCGGGCGTGCAGTCCTCGAGCCAGAAGAGGTCGTACGGCTCGAGGGACTTACCGAGGGCCGCGGCCTGGATCGGTGTCATCCGGTGGTGGCCGTCGTGGAGGAGGGGGAGCTCCGGCCCGAACTCGTTGCGGACGGCCTCGAAGACGCGGGGGACGTGGCGCAGGTAGGCGCGGGTGTCCCAGTCCTCCTCGGTCGGCAGGCCGCCGCGCTGCGCCGGCTCGTGGTCGTAGCGCACGCCGGCGTTGCCTTCGAGGACGGCGTTGGAGGCGATGCCGTAGATCGAGGTCAATCCCGGCACCGCGGTCTGCACGCGGATCGCGCGGTACCCCTGCTCCTGGTGCTCGCGGATGCTGTCGAACAGCTCCGCGTCCGTCCGCCCGGACGCGTGGCCGTAGGCGAGCAGGCCGGTGCGGGACGCGCCTCCGAGCAGCTGGTAGAGCGGCATGCCCGCGGCCTTGCCCTTGATGTCCCAGAGGGCGGTGTCGACCGCCGCGATCGCCGCCATCGTGACCGGCCCGCGGCGCCAGTAGGACGACCGGTAGAGGAACTGCCAGGTGTCCTCGATGCGCGAGGCGTCGCGGCCGAGGAGCAGCGGCACGACGTGGTCGGCGAGATAGGAGACCACGGCGAGCTCGCGGCCGTTGAGGGTCGCGTCGCCGAGGCCGGTCAGCCCGTCGTCGGTCGTGAGCTTGAGGGTGACGAAGTTGCGGTCGGGACTGGTGACGACGACCTCCGCCTTGTCGATCTTCATGGGATGCCTTTCGTGGTGGGGGATCGGGTCAGGGGTTCCGGCCGGGAGCGCGGTCCATCGAGAACGCGGCGGTCGAGAGGCCGGGCGCCACGGGCGCGGCCTGCCCCGTGCTCTCGCGGCGCTCGGCTATCTCGGCGACGATCTGCGCGTGCCGGCGGTCGGTCAGCGGGTAGAACGCCATGATCAGCACCGCGAGCAGGGCCGCGACGGCCGGGATGAGGCCGGCGGCGGCGCGGATGCCCCACTCGGCGTGCTCGCTCTGCTCCGCGGCCCCGGCCACGTAGCCGCCCCAGGCCAGCGCGTACGCGGCGAGGGCGCCTCCGACCGCCTGGCCGGTCTTGCGGGTGAAGGAGAACAGGGCGTAGATCGTGCCCTCGGAGCGGATGCCGGTCTTCCACTCCCCGTACTCGACGGTGTCCGCCTCGATCGCCCAGACGAGCATGTTGACGAGCTGGATGCCGACGTAGGCGAGGACCAGTCCGCCGAAGCCGACCGCCACCGCGTCGCCCGGGGCGAGGAAGACGACCGTTCCGCCGCTGATCAGGACCCCGACTCCGGCCATGTAGGCGTTGCGCTTGCCGAACCGCCGCACGATCGTCGGGACGAGGGCGGCCAGGCCGAAGGTCAGGGCGAGCTGGATCAGCGACATCGCGGCGTAGAGCTGGACCGATCCGAGCACGTCGCGCAGGTAGTAGAGCTGCACGGTCTGGAGCGCGAGCGTCCCGGTGAGGAACAGGAACGAGCTGAGGCAGAGGAAGAGCAGCGGCCGGTTGGAGCGGAGGGTCGTCATGCTCTGACGGAACGTGACGTGCGCGACGTCGCGCTGGACGCGCTCCTTCGCGGTCAGGATCGTGAAGAGGTAGAGCGCGGAGCCGACGACGACGAAGCTCAGCGTGACGATCGAGAAGAGCGACTGCAGATCGGCGCCGGGGACGACCAGCGGGGCCATGAAGGTGCCGAGCCCGGCCCCCACGATCGCGCCGCCGATGGCGCGGGCGCTGGCGAGCTTCGCGCGCTCGGTGCCGACCTGCGTCATCGCTCCGGCGAGCGAGCCGTAGGGGATGTTGACGAGGCTGTAGGCGAGGCCGAGCGCGGCATAGCTCAGGTAGGCGTAGAGCAGGGTTCCGCTCTCGCCGATCTGCGGGACGGAGAAGGTCGCGGCCGAGAGCAGCAGGAGCGGGACCGACCCGAACATCAGGAAGGGCCGGAACTTGCCGAAGCGCCTGCTGTAGGTGCGGTCCACGACCCGGCCGGCGAAGACGTCGGCGAACGCGTCGAAGATCCGCACGACGAGCAGCAGCGTGCCCGCCGCGGCCGCGGAGATCCCGGCGACGTCGGTGTAGTAGACGAGCAGGAACATCGTGGCGGTGGTGAAGGCGAGGTTGTTCGCCGTGTCGCCGGCGCCGTAGCCCACGATGCTCAGCTTCGAGAGCTTCTCAGCGGCGGGCGCTCCGGGCGCGGTGGTGCGGGGGGTCATGCGGGCTCCTTTACCCGGGCGCGGACCCGTCGGGGATCCGCGCCGCATCGAGACGGTGCGAAGGTGGCAATCGGTTGCCGACGGCGCCGGAAGGCGCCGCGCGGAGAGGCGGGGTGGAGGTCTAGGCCGCCTGAGCGGCGACCGCGGCGACGAGGGCCGGGTCGTCGACGAGGCGCGGGTCGACGAGCCGCAGCAGCGCCTCGACGGGCCGGGCGGAGCCGAGGGCGCGGTCGAGGGCGGGGCGCTGCGCGTCGGGCAGGCGGTCGCCCTGGAGCAGCAGTGCGATCCAGTCGGCGACGGCACGGAGGGAGGCGGCTCCGCCGTGTCCGCCCGCGCGCTCGGCGAGGAGCACGGGCACGATCCGGATGCGGAGCTTGGCGGTCGCGTCGGCGCCGATCTGCTCGAGCCGGTGCTCGATCCGGGGGTTGCCGAAGCGCTCGAGGAGGGCGGCGCAGTAGGCGTCCGCGTCGAGACCGGCGGGGAGGCCGGCCGCCGCCTCCGCCCAGAACGCCTCGACGGCGCTCCGGCAGGCGGGGTCGGCGATCGCCTCCGCGACGGTGGCGAGACCCCGCCGGCGGCCGGTGGCGGCGAGGAGCGTGTGCGCGCCGTTGAGGAGTCGCAGCTTGCGCCGCTCGAAGGGCTCGATGTCGTCCACGAAGCGGGCTCCGGCGCGCTCCCAGGCGGGCCGGCCGGCGGGGAAGCCGCCGCAGAGGACCCAGTCGCGGAACGGCTCGGTCACGACGGACGCGGCGTCGCTGATGCCGGTGAGCTCGGCCGCCGCCTCCCGGTCCGCCGCCGTGGCGGCCGGAGTGATCCGGTCGACGGAGGTCGACACGAACGAGACGGTTCGGTCGATCCAGTCGGCGAGCGACGGGTCGAGCCGCTCGGCGAGCAGGAGCAGCCCACGGCGCACGAGAGGGCCGTTGCCGGAGAGGTTGTCGCAGGGGACGACGGCGAGCGGGCCGGAGCCGGCGTCGCGCCGGGCGGTGAGGCCGAGGAGGAGGCGGCCGAGCGCGGTCGTCGGCGCTCCTCCCGATCGGAGGGCGGCGAGGTCGCTCCGGACGGCGGGGTCGTCCAGGTCGGGGCCGCCGTCCGCGGCGAGACGGTACCCGGCCTCCGTGATCGTCAGCGTGACGATCGCCGTCGCCGGAGCCGCGACGAGCTCGACGAGACGCGCGACGTCCGCGCCGTCGACCGCCTCGACGATGCTGCCCACGACCGTCGCCGAGTCGCCCTCCGGTCCGCGCTCGATCAGCGTGAACAGGCCGTCCTGCGCGGCGAGCTCCTCGGCCGCGCGGGGGCTCCGGCCGGTGAATGCGGCGATGCCCCACTCGTGGTCGTCGTCGACGGCGTGCGTGTACCAGGCCTGGTGCGCTCGGTGGAAGGCGCCGAGGCCGAGGTGGACGATGCGGACGGGAGCCGCCGGCAGGCCCGCGGACGCGCGATCGAGACCGCCTCCTCCGCCGTGCCCGCTCACAGCTTGAAGACCTTCCGCGGCTGGGCGTCGACGAGGTCCAGGATGACGGCGCTCGCCGTCTCGGAGTCGATGCGCCCCTCGGCGACCAGGCGCGCGAGGAACGCGGCGTCCAGCCTCCGCGCCATGTCGTGACGGGCCGGGATGGAGAGGAACGCGCGGGTGTCGTCGATGAAGCCGGAGCTCCGCGAGAAGCCGGCGGTCTCCGTCACGGCGGCGCGGAAGCGCAGCACCGCGTCGGGCGCGTCGAGGAACCACCACGGCGCTCCGAGGAACACCGACGGGTAGTAGCCGGCGAGGGGAGCGAGCTCGCGCGAGTGGGTGCTCTCGTCGATCCCGAAGAGGACGAGGTGGAAGCCCGGTGCGTTGCCGAGCTCCTGCAGCAGCGGGCGGAGGGGCTCGGCGAACCGGGTCGCGACGGGGATGTCGTGGCCGGTGTCGGGACCGAAGCGCTCGAAGGTCGGCCGATCGTGGTTGCGCAGCACGCCGGCGTGGACGGTCATCACCAGGCCGTCGTCGACGCTCATGCGGGCGGACTGCAGCAGCAGGTGGGCGGCGAGGACGCGGCTGCCCTCGGCGTCGATCGTGCCGGCGCGGGCGCGGGCGAAGAGGGACTGCGCCTCGGCGGGGTCGAGGTCGACGGTCAGCGGCTCCAGCACTCCGTGGTCGGCGGAGACGGCGCCGTGGTCGAGGAAGTACCGGCGCCGGGCGCGGAGGGCCTCGAGGAATCCGGGGAAGCTGGACTCCTTCGTTCCGGTGGCGGCGGCCAGGGCGGCGACGCGCTCGGGCCAGCCGGGGGTGGAGGGATCGAGGTAGGCGTCGGGGCGGAAGGTCGGCAGCACGCGGCCCGGGAACGCCGGATCCTCCGCCAGAGCCCGATGGACGGCCAGGTCGTCCAGCGGATCGTCGGTCGTCGCCAGCACCTCGATCCCGAACCGCTCGAAGAGCGCCCGCGGGCGGAAGGCGTCGGACGCCAGCCGGGCCCCGATCGCCGCGAAGAGGGCGTCGGCGGTGGAGGCGTCGGGCTGCTCGGTGATGCCGAACTGCTCGGCGAGGATCGACTGGAGCCAGTAGCCCGAGGCGGTTCCCGCGAAGATCCGCCAGTGCGCGCAGAACGTGCGCCACACCTCCTCCGGGCCGGCGAGGCGCTCGCCTCCCGGGATGCCGAGATCGCCGAGGTCGATCCCGGCGGAGTGGAGCAGCCGGGTGACGTAGTGGTCGTGCCGGAGGAAGAGCTCGGCCGCGTCGGCGAAGGGGCGGTCCTCGAGCAAGAGGCGCGGATCCACGTGCCCGTGCGGGGAGAGGATCGGCAGGTCGGCGACGCTCGAGTGGAGGTCGCGGGCGATCGCCCGGGTCGTCGGGTCGATCGGCAGGAGTCGGTCGGGATCGTTCAGCAGCTTCGTCGGCACGGGGCCATCCAAGTATGGGTGCGGAGGAGTGTCAACCGATTGCCAAGGCTGTCGCACCGATTGGCGCGCCGGGGCGCGGACCGGGGTCAGGAGTCGCGGCGGGGTCCCGTCGAGGCGCGCGGGACGAACTCCGTCGGCAGATCGTCGGCCCGCTCCGGAGGCTCCTCGTCGCCGAGCACCCGGCGGACCGCCCGCTCGCCCATCCGGCCCAGCGGCGCGCTGATGGTCGACAGCGGCGGCGAGGTGAAGTCGCTCCCGAAGATGTCGTCGAAGCCGATGATGCTGAGCTGCTCCGGGATCGCGACGCCCGACTCCTGTGCCGCGCGCATCAGTCCGATGGCGACCAGGTCGTTGTAGGCGATCACCGCGCCGACGCCGGAGGCGGTCACCCTCGCGAGCGCGCTCCTCCCGCCCTCGAGGGTCGAGACGCCCGGCCCGATCTCGACGACCGTCATGCCCCGCTGCGGAGCGCGGTCGAGGAGGAGCTCCCATCGCGCGGCGCTCATCCACGAGTCGGGCGGACCGGCGATGAAGGCGAGGGAGCGGTGGCCGAGGGCCGCGAGGTGGTCGAGCGCGGCGTCGATCCCGGGGGCGAGATCGGGCACGATCCCCGCGACGCCGGGGACCACGCGGTTGAGGACGACGACCGGGATGCGCCCGGCCAGCGCGATGATCTCCTCGTCGCTGAGGCGGGTGCTGACGAGGACGAGCCCGTCGGTGGAGGCGGCGATGCGGTCGGCCGCCTCGGCCTCGCGCTCCCCGGACTCCTGCGACTCGGCGAGGATCATCGTGAAGCCGCGGAGCGACGCCGCCCGCTCCGCTCCGCGCACGGCGGGGAAGAAGGCCGGGTTGGTGATGTCGGCCACCAGCAGCCCGAGGGTCGAGGTGCGGCCCGTCGGCAGCGCGCGCGCCATCGGGTTGAGCCGGTAGCCCAGCTCCTTGGCGGCGGCGCGGATCCGCTGCTCGGTCGCGGCGTTCAGCCGTCCGGGCGTGCTCAGCCCGCGCGAGACGGTGGAGGGGGCGACGCCGGCGAGTCGGGCGACGTCGTAGATCGTCGTCGCGGAGCGGCCGCGGCGTCTCGCGGCGGAGGGGCCGGTGGGCGCGTCTTCGCTGGGCACGATCGCGGTCTTCTCTCGAGGGGCACGGCGGCGGACGGGGCGCCGTCCGCCGCCCATGCTGCCACAGGGCCGAGAAGCCCGCCCGGCCCGTCGCTCGCGTCCGGGTCGGGCCGGATCGGGGAGTCCGCGCTCCGGGAGGCCGCCGTCACCGGCCGGCCGCCCACCGCTCCGGTCCTGTCCAGCGCGGCTCCGCCCCGTCAGCTCCGCTCCGGGAACGCCCCCTCCTCGCGGATGCGCTCGTTGAGCGCCGCCAGGAACACGCCCTCGTCGAGGTCGAGCGGTACCTCGCGTCCCGTCCAGCTCGAGTAGTGGATGGCGTTGGCGAGCCGGACCCCGAGGATCCCCTCCGCCCCGGGTGCGAGCAGCGGCGTGCCGTGCAGGATGCTGTCCGCGAAGTCCTGCAGGACGGCCGTGTGCTGCTCGCCCCAGACCGACGCCGACTCGATCCGCTCCGTCGTGGAGAGGCCCGCGGTGTCGTAGCGACCGCTGAGCAGGAGGCCCACGTCCTCGGCGCTGAGGGCGGCGCTGACCTCGCGCTCGGGGGCTTTCAGCCGGGTGATCGTCGCGACCCGGGAGTCGTCGACGACGATCCGACCGCGCTCGCCGACGATCTCGAGGCGGTCGGTGCCGATCGGGTCGTGCGTCGTGGTGACCAGCACGCCGGTCCTGCCCCCGCCGAAGTCGGCGAGCACCGTCACCTCGTCCTCCACCGCGATGTCGCGGCACCGCCCGTAGCCGGCCTTCGCGACCACCGACTCCGGCACCCCGCACAGCCACTGCCAGAGGTCGAGCTGGTGGGGCGCCTGGTTGACCAGGACGCCTCCGCCCTCGCCTCCCCAGGTCGCGCGCCACGCGCTCTGGTCGAAGTAGGCCTGCGGCCGCCACCAGGTCGTGATGATCCAGTTCGAGCGCAGGATCCGGCCGATCCCGCCCTCGTCGACGACCTCCTTGAGCCGGCGGTAGAGCGGGTTCGCCCGCTGGTTGAACATGATCGCGAAGCGCTGACCGGGACGGGCGGCGGCGGCCTCGTTCAGCTCCGCGACCTGCGCGGCGTAGACGCCCGCCGGCTTGTCGACCAGCACGTGCAGCCCGTGCTCGAGAGCGTCGATGCCGATCCCGGGGTGGAGGTAGTGCGGAGTGCAGACGACGACGGCGTCGACCTCTCCGCTCGCGAGGAGGGAGCGGTGGTCGGCGTGGAAGGACGCTCCGGGTGCGAGCGCGGCGGCCGCCGCCTCCCGGGCGGGGTCGACGTCGGCGACGGCGGTGACGACGAGGTCGCGCACTCTGCCGTCGGCGAGGAAGCGGGCGTAGGAGGAGCCCTGGGCGCCGAATCCGATGATGCCGAGGCGGACGGTGGTCATGGGAGGAGTCCTTCGTTCGGGGTGGAGTGGGGGATCCGCGCGGGCGCGCTCGGGGCGTAGGCGGCCTGGACGATCGCGAGCGACCTCGCCGCCTCGCGGGGCGAGATCCAGAAGGGCTCGTCCTCGCCGAGGCGGGCGTAGAAGTCGTGCACGAGAAGCTCGTGCGAGGCGCCCCAGTACGAGCGCCCGCCGGATCGGCGCTCCGTGTCCGGGACGACCTCGACGGATCCGTCGTCGCGCCGCACGGTGAGGGCACCGCGCAGCGAGACGGTGGCGCGCTCGGTGCGCAGGCGGAGCTCGACCGGCTCGTCCCACGCGTTCGCCACGGTCGCGTAGAGGACGCTGCGCGCGCCGGAGGCGTGGGTGAGCACCAGGTCGGCGGTGTCCTCGACCTCGATCGGAAGCAGGCGCGTGGAGGCGGAGCCGCTCACCGCGACCACCTCGCCGAGGAGCCACTGCAGGAGGTCGACGGTGTGGATCGCCTGGTTCATCAGCATCCCGCCGCCGCCCTCGGCCCGCATCCCGCGCCAGGGGCGGTCGAGGTAGTAGCCGGGAGTGCGGTGCCAGAGCACGGTCGCGGCCGCACCCGTCACGGCGCCCAGGGAGCCGGACACCAGCAGCTCGCGGAGGCGCTGCACGGGCGGGTTGTAGCGGTTCTGGAAGCAGACGCCGATGCGCGCCCCGCCCCGCTCGGCCGCGGCGATCACCTGCTCGCCCTCGGCGACGGAGGAGGCGAGCGGCTTCTCGAGGAGCACCGCGACGCCGCGGTCCAGGGCCGCGACCGCCAGCGCGGCGTGCGTGCTGTGCGGAGTGCAGACGTGCACGACGTCGGGGCGGACGGAGTCGAGCATCCGGACCGCCTCGGGGAAGCCCGGCACCGCGTGCCTCTCGGTGGCCGCGGCGAGCCGGCCCGGGTCGGTGTCGCAGACCGCCACCAGCTCCGCGCCGGGTGCGGTGCCGATCGCCGCGAGGTGGACGGAGGAGATGTCGCCGCAGCCGATCACCGCCGCGCGGACGCTCATCGCAGGTCGATCCCGAGCGAGGAGGCGAGCCCCC
Organism: Rathayibacter sp. AY1C7; assembly: GCF_002931865.1. Classification (NCBI taxonomy): domain Bacteria; kingdom Bacillati; phylum Actinomycetota; class Actinomycetes; order Micrococcales; family Microbacteriaceae; genus Rathayibacter; species Rathayibacter sp. AY1C7. Next base: position 48,109 of record NZ_PSWB01000021.1, read on the forward strand.
GGAAGGCCCGAGCGGCCACTCCGAACGACTCGGGGCCGGAGAATCCGCCGAGGGCGTCCGTGATCGCGAGGTGCGGCTCCAGCGAGGCGACGCCCGTCCAGCCGTCGTCGCGCAGGGCGGTGAGCGTCTCGCGCAGCTGGCCGTCGCCCTCGCCGGCGGGCACCACGGTGCCGGTCGCGGCCACCGCGTCCTTCACCTGCAGGTAGTCGACGTAGGGCCGCAGCGCCGTCCAGCCGTCGTCGAAGGGCCGCACCCCGCACTGCACGAAGTTCGCGTTGTCCCAGGCGAGGCGCAGGGCGGGCGAGCCGACGGACTCGACCAGGTCGAGGATCCGCTCGGGGACGTCGCCGTAGATGTCCTTCTCGTTCTCGTGCAGCAGCACCACGCCCTCGCGCTCGGCTCGATCGGCGAGTCTGCGCATGCGCAGCAGGACGTCGTCGCGGATGCTCTCGACCGGCACTCCCTCGCCCCGGTAGAACGAGAAGACGCGGATGCTCGGCGTGCCGAGGGCGTGCGCGGCGCGGATGACGCGGTCGAGGCGCGCCACCTCGAGCTCGGGGTCGAGGGCGACGTCGACCTTGCCGATGGGCGAGGCGACGGCCGAGACGGACTGGCCGCCGCGCTCGAGCACGGCGGCGAGGCGGGCGAGGCGCTCGTCGTCGAGGTCGACGACGTTCCGGCCCCAGGCGCTGCGCACCTCGATGCTGTGCGCGCCGAGCGCTCGGAGGACGGCGACCTGGACGACCGGGTCGGGGTCGATCTCGTCGCCGAAGCCGGAGAGGGTCCAGGGCGCGGGGTTCTCGGATGCGGTCGTCGCGGGTGCGGTCGTCGCGGGTGCGGTGGTCACGGTGCGTGCCTCGTTCTCGTCGTCGGGAACCGGCGGGCAGGAGCGCCGCCGTGCCACGACCATACGCGTATTGGCAACCGATTGACAAGATCGGAGGCGCGCCTCTACCGTCGGGGGCGTTCCGGGCCGCGGAGACGCCGGCCCCCACCGCGACCGGGAGGACTGCCGTGACCAGGATCGGCGTGCAGGCGATGATGCTGAAGGACGCGTTCGCCTCGGCGGGCGCCTTCGCGACGCTCCGGGAGGTCCGAGCGATCGGCTACCGGTCGGTGGAGATCTCGCAGGTCCCGCTGACGGCGGCCACCGTGGCCGAGCTGCAGCGGGCGCGGGACGAGCTCGGCGTCGAGATCGCGGCGATCTCGGCGGGCCTGGCACCGGGGGACTCCCCGGGTGCCGCGCTCGAGGGCGGGCTCGCCGGGATCGTCGCCGACGCCCGCGCGCTCGGCACGCGCACGGTCCGGATCGGCATGCTGCCCGCCTCCGCGGCGGTCTCGCCGGCCGCTCTGCTCGACTTCGCCGACCGCTGCCAGGCCGCCGCGGCGGGGCTCCGCGACGACGGGCTGCGGCTGCTGCTCCACAACCACCACCACGAGTTCGCGCGGCACGACGGCCGCCTCCTGCTCGACGTCGTCGCCGAGCGGGCTCCGCTGCTGGGGCTCGAGCTCGACGTGCACTGGGTGCAGCGGGGCGGGCTCGATCCCGTGACGACGCTGCGCCGGTACGGGGAGCGCGTCGCCCTGGTGCACCTGAAGGACTACCGGGTCGGGCCGCCCGCCGATGCGTCCGGCGGGTGGTCCGTGCACGCCTTCACCTCGAACGTGCAGTTCGCCGAGGTGGGGGAGGGCAATCTCGACTTCCCGGGGATCATCGGGACGAGCCTCGCGCTCGGCGTCGACCACCTCCTCGTCGAGCAGGACGAGCGCTACGGGCGGAGCGCGCTCGACTGCCTGCGGACCTCGCACGCGAACCTCGTCGCGATGGGCTTCTCGGACTTGTTCTGAGGAGCGGCCGAGGCTCCTCGCCAGGGATCGGAGCGGCCCGTTCTCCACCGCTCAGGGGCCCGGGTCCCCGCCGCGTCGGGCGCGACGGCACGCTGGCTCTCCGTGCCCGACCAGTCCGTGGTCGAGTGGACCGAGGACGCCGCCCCGCACGCCGAGGAGGAGGAACGACGACCGGGAAGACGACTGCGAACGACGGCTCGACGGCCCTCGGCTACCCGCCCGCGTACGGCCGCCCCGCTCCGGCCACCCTCCGCCCGGTCGATCGGGGAGCTCCGTTCCGTCTTCGCATCCGGGCGCAGCCCCGGAGAAGAAGCAGCCGGATCCGCCGGGGTCCGCCTCCGCTCCGCGGAGCGGAGGACAATGGAGGGACCCCCAGCGAAGGAGACCACCGTGGATCAGCCGCGCATGAACGTCGAGTCGTTCAACCTCGACCACCGCACCGTCGCAGCGCCGTACGTGCGCCTCGCCGACGCGAAGACGCTGCCCGGAGGCGACCACCTCGTCAAGTACGACGTGCGCTTCACCCAGCCCAACCGCGGGCACCTCGAGATGCCCACCGTGCACTCGCTCGAGCACCTGTTCGCCGAGAAGTCCCGCAACCACTCCGACCGCGTGATCGACTTCTCGCCGATGGGCTGCCAGACCGGCTTCTACCTGCTCCTCTCGGGCGAGCCCGAGCTCTCCGAGGTGCTCGGCCTGGTCGAGGCGACGCTCCAGGACATCACCGAGGCCGACGAGGTCCCGGCCGCCAACGAGACCCAGTGCGGCTGGGGCGCCAACCACTCCCTCGAGGGGGCGCAGGAGGCGGCGCGCACGTTCCTCGCGCACCGCTCGGAGTGGGAGACGGTCACCGCGTGAGCACGGCGATCGTCCTGGTCGCGATGGACGAGGAGGCCGCGCCGTTCCTCGCCGCCGCGTCCAGCGCCTCCGAGCCGCGCGCCGTCGGCAACGCGCTGCAGTGGGAGCTCGAGCTCGACTCCCGCGCGGTGCTGCTCGTCCGCACCGGCATCGGCCTCGTCAACGCGGCCGGCGGTCTCACCGCAGCGATCCTGCGGGAGGGCGGCTCCCGGCCGCTCGTGGTGAGCGCGGGGACCGCCGGCGGCCTGGGCGCCGACGTCCGCGTGGGCGAGGTCGTGATCGGCGCCGAGTACGTGCAGACCGACGCCGATGCGCGGGCGTTCGGCTACGCGCTCGGGCAGGTCCCGGGGATGCCCGCCCGCTACTCCGGGGACGACGCGGCGCTCGCCGCGGAGCTCGAGCTGCTGGAGGGGCCGCCGGTGCGCCGCGGCCTGATCGTCTCGAGCGACGTCTTCGTCTCGAGCGCCCACGTGGACCGCGTGCGGAACGACTTCCCCGGCGCGCTCGCCACCGACATGGAGTCCGTCGCCCTCGCGCAGACGGCGCACGTGCACGGGCTGCCGTTCGTCTCGGTCCGCGGGATCTCGGACCTCTGCGCCCCCGGCGAGTTCGAGGCGCACGTCGACGACGCGGCCGATCGCTCCGTCGCCGTGGTGCGGGCGCTGCTGCGCGGGCTCGGCGACCGGGACTGATGGACGGGCGGCCCTCCGCGACAGCGCGGAAGGGCCGCCCGGCGGTCAGTCGTTGCCGACGTGCTGGTCGCCGGCCTCCTGGGCCTTGTCGACCTGGCCGGCGAACTTCCCGCCGGTCGCGGAGTCGGCGGCGTCGCCCGCCTTGTCGAGTCCCTTGTCGGTCAGCTCCTCGCCCTTGTCGCTGTTCACGGCGTTCTTCGCCTTGTCCGCGAGTCCTCCGAGATCCACCATGGGGTCGTTCCTTCCGTCGATGAGCGCCCGTCGAGCAACGGGCCGCCGCCAGTCTCCGCCGCTCGGCGAGGATCTGCGCGGGGTTGCGTCTCACGGCCGCGCCGAGGAGGATGCGCCTCCGGCCCGGCCCGTCAGCCCGCTGCGCCGAGCCCCGTCACCGCACCGGCGATCGCCGTCGTCTCCTCGCCGTCCGGCCAGCGCAGCCGCACGCCCGGCTCCGTGACGACGCTCCCCACCGCGGCCGTCGCGGTCCAGGGTGTGCCCATCCTCGACTCCCCCCGCCGGTCGGCGGTGATCATCGCGAAGCCGGGGAAGCAGCCGAGCCAGTCGGCGGTGCCGGCCGCCTCGGGGACGGGGACCGCCGCGAGGTCGATCACCGCTCCTCCTCCGCTGGCCTCGGCGAGCATGCCGACCGTCCCCACCAGCCCGGCCATGCTCACGTCCTTCGCCGCCCTCGGCCGCGCGAGTCCGACGGAGGCGGCCATCGCCCGGAGCTCCTCCGCGCGCCGGGACGACGTCGAGTCCCACTGGGCGCCCGCGAAGCCGGGCCGCCAGCCGCCGCCGAGGTCGGCCGTCAGCGAGAGCTCGTCGCCCGGAGCGGCGGCGCCCGGCACCGGCGCCGCGGTACGGCCGAGACCGGTGACGCTCAGGGCCGCCGGCACTCCGAGCTGGGTGTGCCCGCCGAGCACGGGGACGCCCCAGGCGGCGGAGGCGGCCCGCAGACCGCTCACGATGCGCGCGGCGGCGGCCGCGTCGCGAGCGCCGATCGCGTCCATCAGCCCGATGCCGGTCGCGCCCATCGCGGTGAGGTCGTTGACGTTGACCAGCACCGAGCACCACCCCGCCCACTCCGGGTGGCGCTCCACCATGGACGGGACGATCGCGTCGCAGACGGCGATCAGGTCGCTGCCCGGGACCGGTGCTCCGTCGTCGCCGACGAAGCCGGCCCCACCGAGGCCCCCCTCGGCCGCCAGCGGAGCCAGAAGGGCGCCGAGGGCCGCCTTGGCCGCGGTGGCCGCCCGGTCGAGCCGGTCGACCGGCCAGCGCATCCGGGCGTGCTCGACTCGGGCGACGGTGCTCGTGCCGATCCTCCGCCAGCCGAGCCGCCGGAACAGCACCTCGTTGCGCAGCTGCACCGAGGCCTCGAAGCGGAGCACCCCGCGCGCCTCCGCCTCCGCGCAGGCCGCGCGCACGAGGGCGGCACCGATTCCGGAGCCGCCCCGCGCCTCGCGCGCCACCACCAGGCGGCTGCCGGTCCACCAGCCCAGATCGCGTCCGCCGCCGACAGGCGCGATCCGGACCCCGCCGAGCACCGCGCCGTCCGGAGCCACCGCGACGAGCACCACCGAGCGCGGATCGTCGTCGGCGTCGTCGTGGTCGTCGCCCGCGAACAGCCCCTGCTCGGCGACGAAGACCTCGCGCCGCAGGGCCCGGTGCGCGGCGAGCTCGCGCTCCTCCGCCCTCACCACCGTGAACGCAGGCGCGACCCGAGCACCCTCGAGGATCGAGAGCTCCACCATCAGGCGCCGGCCGTCTTCAGGACGCCGCAGGCCCCGCACGCCGCGCAGCCCGCACTCTGGCCGCTGCTCAGCATCCCGGCCTCGATCAGGAGCGCGGCGACCTCGGCGCTGACCCGCTCCAGCAGTGACCCGGCCGGCGGGAGCACGTGGTCGACCTCGGTCGCCAGGGTCCCGCGCAGCGGACGGAAGGGCACCACGAAGGGGTAGACCCCCATCCCGATCAGCTCGCGGGCGCTCGTGACCAGCTCGTCCGGGTCCTCGCCGAGGCCCACCAGGAGGTAGGTCGAGACCTGGTTGCGGCCGAAGATCCGCACTGCCTCGCGCCACGCCCAGCGGTACTCGTCCAGGCTGACCCGCGCCTTGCCCGGGGTCCAGCGCTGCCGCACCGCGTCGTCCATCGACTCCACGTGGATGCCGATCGAGACGGCGCCCGCGTCCTTCAGCGCCTGCAGCGCCGAGACGTCGGAGGGCGGCTCGCACTGCACCTGGATCGGCAGCCCGGGGACCGCCGCGAGCACCGCGCGGACGCAGCGCGCGAGGTGGGCCGCTCCGCGGTCGCGGCCCTTGGAGGTGCCGGTGGTCATCACCATCTGGCGCACGCCGTCGAGGCGGACCGCCGCCTCCGCGACCTCGGCGAGCTGGGCCGGGGTCTTGACCGCGATGGTCGCACCGGCTTCGAGCGAGGCCTCGATCGCGCAGAAGCGGCAGCGCTCCGCCTCGTCGTAGCGCATGCAGGTCTGGACGACGGTGGTCGCGAGGATGTCACGGCCGTGCAGCCGGGCGATCTTCTCGTAGGAGACGCCGTCGGCGGTGTCGAGATCGTAGAAGCGCGGGCGGCGGACGGGAGTCACGTCCAGGCCGATGTCGGCGCCCTCGAGCAGGAGGCGGTTCCCGCTCACCACGTAGGGGCTGTCGGGGTTCACCGGGATCGCGGCGCCCAGGCCGCCGAGCATCACGTGCCCGTCGTCGCTCGGGCCGGCGCCGGCCTCGCGGTGCACCGGTGCCTCGACGCGGATGCCCTGCAGGGCGATGTCGACGCGAGTGCGGAGGGCGGAGGGGCCGGTGCGGCGGATCCCGGTCGAGTGCGCCCCGCCCGGGGAGTGCGCCCCGCCGACCGGGTGCGGGCCGGCGGCCGGGTGCGCCGCACCGGTTGCCGGCGGCGAGGACGCGGGGGAGGGACTGCGGAGATCGGTCACGAGGACTCCTTCGTGGCACCGCGGAGCGGGCCGGACGGGCCGCGCACAGCGGCGGCCGGGATGTCGGTGCGGTCGTCTCACCCCCCAGTCAAGGCGCCTCGTGTTTCGCCCTCGTGACGGGAGGAACGCGGTCTCGTTACGGATCCGCCGTCACGGGAGCTTCTTCCGGTGGAAACCACTCCGAAACATCCCGGCCGTTGACTGGACGCGTTCCACTCCGCACCACTGCTCCACCCCGGCGGACGTCGTCCCGCGTCGTCTCAGCGCATCCCGCCGGAGCCATGCACTCGCACGCCGCTTCGGCGGACCGACACCAGGAGGAACCATGTCCGTCTCCCAGGAGATCGAAGACCAGGTCAGCGCCAACATCGAGATGTCGCGCTCCGAGATCGCCCACCCGGCGCTCCCGAAGGGCAGCAACCTCTACGGCTCCACCAAGGTCTTCCCCGACTACCAGGCCGAGCCCGGGGAGTCGTACCTGACCCTCGTGCACGGCATCGCCCACGAGTCCTCGGTCAGCTTCGTCGCAGTGCTCCAGGCCACCCGCGCGGCGCGGAAGGGCTACGAGTCCGCGCTCTACTTCTACGGGCCCGGCACCATCAACGCGATGGCCACCCGCGGCTTCCCGACGGTCGGCGACTCCGGATTCCCCGGCGAGCAGAACCTCAACAACGCCATCGAGACCTTCATCCAGGAGGGGAACCGCGTCTTCGTCTGCCGGTTCGGCATGGCGCTCCACGGCCTCCGCGAGGAGGACCTGATCGAGGGCTGCATCCCCTGCCACCCGCTCGACGTGCAGGACGCGCTCATCCACTACGCCCGCAAGGGCGCGATCATCAACTCCACCTACAACCTGTAGGCGATCGCGATGACCCTCGTCGGATCGGTCGCGGCGAACTTCACCCGCGACCTGGATCAGAACTACGCGCTCATCGCCTCCCTGGCCGAGGAGGCCCGCGAGAGGGGAGTGCGCTTCCTGGTGCTCCCCGAGGCCGCGATCGGCGGCTACCTCTCCTCGCTCGGCAACCACGGCGACACGGTCGCCACCACCCGCCGCTCCCTCCCGCCGGCGGTGCGCCTGGACGGGCCGGAGCTGCGGCGGGTGCAGGAGATCGTCGGCGACCTGGTGGTGGCGATCGGCTTCTGCGAGCTCGACGACGACGGCGAGACCCGCTACAACGCGGCCGCGCTCCTGGACGGCGGGCAGGTCTACGGCAGCTACCGGAAGGTGCACCAGCCGCTGGGCGAGCACCTCTCGTACTCGCCGGGCCCGGGCTACGGCACCTTCGAGACGCCGGTCGGCCGGGTGGGCCTGCAGATCTGCTACGACAAGGCGTTCCCCGAGGCGGCGCGGTCGATGGCGCTGGACGGCGCCGAGATCATCGCCTCGCTCTCGGCGTGGCCGGCCGCTCGGACGGCGACGGCCGAGAACCTGCAGGAGGACCGCTGGACGTACCGGTTCAATCAGTTCGACATCGCCCGCGCCCTCGACAACCAGGTGTTCTGGCTCGCCTCGAACCAGTCGGGGACCTTCGGCTCGCTCCGCTACGTCGGGAACGCGAAGGTCGTCGATCCCGGCGGCAACGTGCTCGCGACGACGCTGCTCGGAGCAGGCATGGCCGTCGCCGACATCGACGTGCGCGGCGCCTTCGAGGCGATGCGCGGCGGGATGTTCCACCTGCGCGACCGGCGGCCCGGCGCCTACGACATCGACCGGGTCTGGAACGGAGGACTCGTCCATGCCTGAGATGACCTTCCACGTCCGCTGGCCGGACGGCTCGGAGGAGCGCTGCTACTCGCCGAGCCTGGTCGTGCACGAGTTCCTCGGGACCGGGACCGCCTATTCGCTCGAGGACTTCGTCGCCCGTTCGAGTGAGGCGCTGCGCATCGCGTCGGACCGGGTGCGGGAGCGGTTCGGGTTCGCCTGCACCTCCGCGATGCAGCAGGAGTCCGACATCCTCCGCACGGCGCAGCGCTTCGAGGGCGGCACGGTCAGGGTGCTCGCGATGGAGCCGCCCGCTCCGGCCGGGCAGCGGGTGCGGCCGTGAGCGCCGCTATCGAGCCCGGGCGCCACGTCGAGGTCGCGGTGGTCGGAGGCGGGCAGGCCGGGCTCTCGATCAGCCGGCACCTGGTCGACGACGGCATCGAGCACGTCGTGCTCGAGCGCGCGACCATCGGCCACGACTGGATCGACCGCCGCTGGGACGCCTTCACCCTCGTCACGCCGAACTGGCAGTGCCGCCTCCCCGGGTACCCTTACGACGGGCCGGACCCGGACGGATTCATGACGCGCGACGAGGTGCACGCGTGGGTGCGCCGCTACGCGCAGAGCTTCGACGCCCCCGTGGTCGAGGGCGTGGAGGTGAGCCGGCTCCGCGAGCGCGCCGGGGGAGGGTTCGAGCTGATCACGAGCGCGGGCGCGATCACGGCCGACCAGGTCGTCGTGGCGACCGGCGGCTACCACCGCCCGGTCCTCCCCGCCGTCGCCGCGCGGCTGCCGTCGGACGTGCTGCAGCTCCACTCCGCCGACTACCGCTCGCCGGAGGCGCTCCCGCCCGGCGGCGTGCTCGTCGTCGGCTCCGGGCAGTCGGGCGCGCAGATCGCCGAGGACCTCTTCCTCGCCGGGCGCGAGGTCCACCTCGCCCTCGGCAGCGCGCCGCGGGTGGCGCGCTTCTACCGGGGCCGCGACTGCGTCGCCTGGCTCCAGGACATGGGCGTGTACGACGTGCCCGTCCACGCGCAGGTCGGCGGGCTCACCAAGCGGGAGTCGACCAACCACTACGTGACGGGGCGCGGGGGCGGGCGGGACATCGACCTGCGCGCCTTCGCCCGCGACGGGATGCACCTCTACGGCCGACTGGCCGGGGTGGAGGGGTCCCGGCTGCGCTTCGCCCCCACGGCGGAGGCGTCGCTCGACTACGCGGACTCGGTCGCGGAGTCGATCAAGGACGACATCGACCGCTACATCGCGGCGCACGGCATCGACGCTCCCGAGGAGGACCGCTGCCGTCCGGTCTGGCGGCCGGAGTCCGAGGCGACCGGGCTCGACCTCGCGCGCATCGGCAGCGTCGTCTGGGCGGTCGGGTTCCGCTCCGACTATCGCTGGGTCGAGATCGGCGTGTTCGACGGCGCCGGCCATCCCACCCACCAGCGCGGAGTGACGAGCGTGCCGGGCCTGTCGTTCCTCGGGCTGCCGTGGCTGCACACCTGGGGGTCCGGCCGCTTCGAGGCGATCGCCCGCGATGCGGGGCACCTGGCGGAGGAGGTCCGGCGAGTGCGCGAGGCGGGGCGCTTCGCTCGGGAGCGCGAGCCGGATCTCGCCGGATAGCCTCCTCGCATGACGGAGACGGTGATGGGTGCGGTCGCAGCGAACTTCGGTCGCGACATCGACCGCACCCTCGCCAAGCTCGCCGGCATCATCGCTCACGCCCGCGAGCGCTCGGTCGACCTGCTCGTGCTCCCGGACGCGACCCTCGGCGGCTACCTGCTCGACCTCCAGCACCCCGGGCCGGACCTGCCGCCGAGCCTCGAGCTCGATGGGCCGGAGGTCGCCCGCGTGGCCGAGCTGGCGGGCGATCTCACCGTGTGCTTCGGGATCGCGGAGCGCGCGCTCGAGGGCGGTCGCGAGGTCCGCTACGACACCGCGGTCTGCGTGCACGGCGGGCGCTTGATCGGCACGCACCGCAAGGTCCACCTGCCGCTGGGCGAGTCCGAGGCGTACCTGCCGGGTCGCGGCTTCGCCGCCTTCGACTCGCCGATCGGGAGGATGGGGATGCTGATCGACTTCGACAAGACCTTCCCGGAGTCCTCGCGCTCGCTGGCCCTCGACGGCGCGGAGGTGCTGGCCTGCCTCAGCGCGTGGCCCGCGAGCGTGACCGACCGCTCCGATCGGATCCGCAACGACCGCCAGGCCCACCTGTTCGATCTCTACGACTGCGCCCGCGCCGCCGAGAACCAGGTCTACCTCGTCTCCTCGAACCAGACCGGCGTGCTCGGCGGCCTGCGGTTCCTCGGGCAGGCGAAGGTCGTGGATCCGGCGGGAGAGATCATCGCGAAGACCTGGGCGAAGGGCGGGCTCGCGCTCGCCTCCGCTGACGTCGCCGGCTCCGTCGCCCGCGCCCGCCGCACGATGCACCACCTCCGCGACCGCGCGGAGCACGCCTACCGGAGCTGAGATGCGGATCTGCCTGCTGACCTACTCCACCCGGCCGCGCGGCGGGGTGGTGCACACCCTCGCCCTCGCCGAGGCGCTCGCGCGCGCCGGACACGACGTCACGGTGCGCACGCTCGCCCGGGGCGGCGACGACTCCTTCTTCCGCCCCGTCGATCCGTGCGTGACCGTGCGGGTGGTGCCCTTTCCGCACCGCGAGGGCGAGCCGGTCGGCGCCCGCATCGTCCGGTCCATCGCCGCGATGGCCGAGGCCCTGCGGGGCGAGGACGCCCCGGTCGTCCACGCGCAGGACTGCATCTCGGCCAACGCGGCGCTCGCCGCCGGACTCGCGCCGATCCGCACGATCCACCACCTGGACGACTTCACCACCCCGGAGCTGCGCGCCTGCCACGACCGCGCCGTCCGGCTCCCCCTGACCCGGCTGTGCGTGTCCGCTGCGGTCGCCGAGGAGGTGCGCGCCGGCTGGGGGCTGCTGCCCGACGTGATCCCGAACGGTGTCGACGCGGCGCGGTTCGCGGCCGCCGTCGACGATCCGCTGACCGGGGGGTGGCGGGCCGAGCTCGGCCCGTACCTCCTCGCCCTCGGCGGCATCGAGCCGCGGAAGGGCAGCATCGAGCTGCTCGAGGCGTGGGCTCTGCTGCGCGAGCGCGGCCACGACGTCGCGCTGGTGTTCGGCGGCGGCGAGACCCTGTTCGACTACCGCGAGTACCGGGCCGCCTTCGACCGGAGGGCGGCCGAGCTCGGGATCGCTCCGGTGATCCTCGGCACCGTTCCGGAGGAGAGGCTCGCTCCGCTCGTCGCCGGCGCCTCCGCGCTGGGCTTCGTCTCGGTGAAGGAGGGGTTCGGGCTGGCGGCGATGGAGGCGCTCGCCGCGGGGGTGCCGGTCGTGGCGCGGGAGCTGCCGGTGATCCACGAGGTGTTCGGGGACGCGGTCCGCTACGGGCGGGACCCCGCCTCCTTCGCCGACGCGCTGGAGGAGGCCCTGACGCTGCCCTCGCCGGACGGCCGGGCCCTGGCCGCCTCGCACTCCTGGGACGACGTCGCGGCCGCGCATCTGCGGTTCTACGAGCGGGTGCTCGACGGCTCGGTTCAGAGCTCAGGAGGAACTCCTCCGGACGGGCCGGGATCCGCGCGAGCAGGCGTGCCCGGATGACTCCGTCCTGCCGCCTGGACACGATCGGGCGCCGCCGGTGACCCGCCGGTCGATCTCGCGCATCGTCACCGGTCTCGCCGACGCCGATCCCGACCGGATCGTCGCCGTGGCCGACGAGGGCGCGCTGACGGCGGGGGAGCTCGACCGCGAGAGCACCCGCCTCGCCCGCGCCTACCGCGATCTCGGCGTCCGGACCGACGACCTCGTCACCGTCTCGCTCTCGAACTCGCTGGACGCGCTCGTCGTCTGCGCGGCGGTCTGGAAGGCGGGCGCCGTGCCGCAGCCGGTCTCGACCGGGCTGTCGGCGACGGAGCGCGCCGAGGTGGAGCGGATCGCGCGGCCGGCGCTCGTCATCGGCGCGCCCTCCTCCTCCGCTGTCCCGTGGCGCGCGGGCGACTGGCGGCCCGGGCCGGAGGTGCCGGCCGGCTCGCTCGAGGACCGGTGGGCCTCGTCCTGGAAGGCGCCCACCTCCTCCGGCAGCACGGGGCGGCCGAAGGTGGTGCTGGCCGCGGGCCCGGCGCTGCTGGATCCGGACGCGCCGGTCGCGCCGTTCCTGCCGCGCGAGGGCGTGCAGCTGGTGAGCGGCCCGCTGATGCACTCGGCGACCTTCACCTACGCCTTCCGCGGGCTGATGACCGGGCAGCGCCTGGTGCTGCTGCCGCGGTTCGACGCCGCCCGGGTCCTCGCGGCGATCGAGGAGCACCGCGTCACCTGGACCCTGCTCGTCCCGACCACGATCCGCCGCCTGCTGGCTGCGCCCGAGCGGTCGGGGGCGGACGTGTCCTCGCTCGCGACGGTGCTGCACCTCGGAGCGCCCTGCGCGCCCGCCGACAAGCGGGCGCTGATCGGCTGGCTCGGCCCGGAGCGGGTGGTCGAGGTCTATGCGGGCAGCGAGTCGAACGGACTGACGATGATCACGGGCCGGGAGTGGCTGGAGCACCCGGGCAGTGTCGGACGGCCGATCAGCGGGACGACCCTGCGCATCCTGCGGGAGGACGGCACGGAGGCTCCGACCGGCGAGCTCGGCCGCATCTGGCTGCACCGCGGCGAGGCCCCCGCCTACCGCTACCTCGGCGCGGGCTCGCGGCGGACGGAGGAGGGCTGGGACACCCTCGGCGACGTCGGCCGCATGGACGGGGACGGGTGGCTCTGGGTGGTCGACCGCGCCGACGATCTGATCCTCCGGGGCGGAGTGAGCGTCTGGCCGGCCGAGGTCGAGCGGGTGCTGGAGGCCCTGCCCGGAGTCCGCGGGGCGGTCGCCTTCGGCGTGCCGGACACGGAGCTGGGGCAGGCGGTGGAGGCGGTCGTCGACGTGGGCGACGCGGGCGTGGACCCGGCCGGTCTGCTCGCTCGGGCGAACGCCGCGCTGGGCGCTGAGCGGCGCCTCCGGGCCCTCCGGATCGTGCACGAGCCCGTTCGGAGCGACGCGGGCAAGGTCCGTCGCTCCGCGCTCGCCCCCGTGGCGCAGACGCTCGGGACCCACCGTTCCGCCGGCACCCCGGATGGGCCAGAGTAGGCCCTGCGCCCCCGCGCACCGACCCCAGGGAGACCCGATGAAGTACATGCTGATCATGCGCGCGACCGATGCGGCGAAGGAGGCATACGCCTCGATCCCGTTCGACGAGATCATCACCCGGATGGGGCAGTACAACGAGGCGATGATCGAGGCGGGCGTGCTGCTCTCGGGCGACGGCCTGGCCGACGACGTCGCCTCCTCCGGCTTCGTGGTCGACTTCTCCTCCGAGCCGCCGACCGTCGTCGACGGCGCCTACGGCCCGACCGAGTCGCTCTTCAACGGCTTCTGGATCATCGGGGTCGACTCGAAGGAGCAGGCCCGCGAGTGGGCGCTGCGCTGCCCGCTGGTGCCCGGCAACCGCCTCGAAGTGCGCCGGATCACCGACGAGAGCGACTTCGCGGAGTTCGCCGACAACGAGTACGTGCAGAAGGAGGCCGGCTGGCGCGAGGACGAGGCGGCCCGCGCCTCCGGGGACTGACGCGGCGGCGGGCGTCACGCCTCCGTGACGACGCCCGCCTCGACGTGCCAGTGCCGCGTCAGCTGCACCGTCTCGAGCATCCGCCGGTCGTGGGTGACCAGCAGCAGGGTGCCCTCGTACGCCTCGAGCGCCTCCTCCAGCTGCTCGATGGCGACGAGGTCGAGGTGGTTGGTCGGCTCGTCGAGCACCAGGAGGTTCGTGCCGCGGGCCTGGAGGAGCGCCAGGGCGGCCCGCGTCCGCTCGCCCGGCGAGAGCTCGCCGACGCGGCGGCCGACGTGGTCGGCCTTCAGCCCGAACTTCGCCAGCAGCGTGCGGACCTCGGCGGTCGGCCACTCGGGCACCAGCGCCTCGAACGCGTCCGCGAGCGGCACCTCGGCGGCGAGCATCCCGCGGGCCTGATCGATCTCGCCGATCGCCACGCTCGCTCCGAGGGAGGCGCCGCCCTCCTCCGGCTCGGCGCGGCCGAGGAGGAGCGACAGCAGCGTCGACTTGCCGGCGCCGTTGGGCCCGGTGATGCCGATCCGGTCGCCCGCGTCGACCTGGAGCGACACCGGCCCGAGCGTGAAGGCGCCGCGGCGGGCGACCGCGCCGTTCAGTGTCGAGACGACCGAGCTCGAGCGCGGGGCGCTGCCGATCGTGAAGGCGAGCTGCCACTCCTTGCGCGGCTCCTCGACCTCCTCGAGCCGCGCGATCCGGCTCTCCATCTGGCGCACCTTCTGCGCCTGCTTCTCGCTCGACTCCGCCGAGGCCTTGCGGCGGATCTTGTCGTTGTCGGGGGCCTTCTTCATCGCGTTGCGCACGCCCTGGCTCGACCACTCCCGCTGGGTGCGGGCGCGGGAGACCAGGTCGGCCTTCTGCTCGGCGAAGTCCTCGTACTTCTCGCGGCGCTGGCGGCGCGCGGTCTCGCGCTCCTCCAGGAACGCGTCGTAGCCGCCTCCGTAGACCCGGTTGGTGCCCTGCGCGAGATCGAGCTCGAGCACGCGGGTGACGCTGCGGGCGAGGAACTCGCGATCGTGGCTCACGAGGACCGCGCCGCCGCGGAGCCCGCGGACGAAGGCCTCCAGGCGCTCCAGGCCGTCGAGGTCGAGGTCGTTGGTCGGCTCGTCGAGCAGCACCACGTCGAAGCGCGAGAGCAGCAGCGCCGCGAGGCCGACCCGCGCCGCCTGCCCGCCGGAGAGGGAGGTCATCGTCGAGGAGGCGGCCGCGGCGCCGAGCGACAGGCCCAGGTCGGCCAGGACGACCGGGGTGCGCTCGTCGAGGTCGGCCGCGCCGCTCGCGAGCCAGCGGTCGAGCGCGAGGGCGTACCGGTCCGCGATCGAGCCGTCGGGATCGGGGTCGGCCAGGGCGGAGGCGGCGGCGTCGAGCTCGGCGGAGGCCTCGGCGCAGCCGGTGCGGCGCGCGATGTAGCCGGCCACGGTCTCGCCCTCGCGGCGCTCGTGCTCCTGAGGCAGCCAGCCGACGAAGGCGTCGCCCGGCGAGAGCACGACGGAGCCCTCGAGCGGAGCCGTCTCGCCCGCGAGGATGCGCAGGAGCGTCGACTTGCCGGCTCCGTTCGCCCCCACGACGCCCACCACGTCCCCGGGGGCGACCGTCAGGTCGAGTCCGTCGAACAGGGTGCGGTGCGCATAGCCTCCGGAGAGGCCCTTGGCGACGAGGGTGGCGGTCACCGGTCCAGCGTAGGCGCGGGCGACTCGCTAGACGGCCTGGTGATCAGCCGGTCTAGGATGTGCGGATGAGCGACACGAGCCTGCGGAGCGGCGCCGGGTACTGGTACCCGGACGAGTCGTCCACCCGCCGTGCGGTCGAGGTGCTGAGCGCCATGCGCACGTACCGCGTCTCCGAGGTCTCGATGCGCCGCCGCACGCGCGAGCGGATGGCGATGGGCGAGACGGACCTGATCGCCATCCAGTACCTGCTCCGCCAGCAGCGCAAGGGCGAGCTGGTGACCGGCAAGGACCTGGCCTCGCACCTCTCCATCTCGTCCGCGTCGACCACGGTCCTCATCGACCGCCTGGTCCGCAGCGGCCACCTCGTGCGCAAGCCCAACCCGACCGACCGGCGCGGGATCGTCGTGGAGGCGACCGTCGACAGCGACGACGAGGTGCGCGCCACGCTCCAGGAGATGCACCGCCGGATGCTCGAGATCGCCGAGGACCTGGACGCTCCCGAGGCCGAGGTCGTCGTCAACTTCCTCCGCCGGATGAGCGCGGCCGTCGACCAGATCGACGCGGAGCACGGCGACGGGCACGATACGGACGAAGCGGACGACGCGGAACCCTCCGCAGCGAAATAGCTAGACGGACTAGTAATAAGCCGGGGGGCCTATAGTCTGGCGGCATGGGTCAATTCCTCTACGGCACTCCTCCCGCCGTCATCGAGATCGAGGACCGGACCCTGGCCCACCTCCAGATCGTGATCTACGCGAAGTTCCGCCGCGACGAGCGCTTCAGTCTCACCCTCGACTCGATGCCCGAGGGCGCGCGCGGCCGCCACTCCTTCTGGATGAACCCGAACATCGCCCTGCAGTTCCACTTCGCGGGGAGCCGGCAGCCGACGATCAACCCGGCCTGGGTCGAGCTCCTGATGGACGCGGCGAACAGCGGCGGCGGGCTGCGCCTGCTCCCCGAGCCCCCGTCCTGACCCGGTCCCGGTGAGGCCGACCCGGCCCCGGCGACCGCGGAGCTCCCTGCACGACGGTGGATCCGCAGCACCGGCCTCCTGCGACAGCGCACGTGCCCCCGGCCGCCCCGTCTCCTAGGGTGGAGCGGGCGCCGCGGGGCGTGCGGAGGGCGGGGGACATGCGCAGGACGGTCATCGGAGCGACGGCACTGGCCGGTGTGCTCGCGCTCGCGGGGTGCTCGGCGCCCGCTCCGGCTCCGACGGTCACGGTCACCGTGTTCGCCACGGCGACGCCGACTCCGGTGCCGGACCCGACCGTCACGGCGGCGCTCCCGCAAGCGACGGCCACGGTCTTCGCGCCGGTCCCCGAGGCGACGGTCACCTTCACGCCGAACGCGACACCGGACATCCCCGAGACCGCCTTCGCGGTCGACAACGGCGCGGTTCCCGGGGCGAACGGCGAGCCGACCCGCGACGGGGAGGGGGACATCGTGAGCTACACCGTGGTGCAGGGCGACACGTTCTTCGACATCGCGCAGCGCTTCGGGATCCCGGTGCAGCAGCTGCTCCGGATGAACCCGACGATCGCCGGAGCCGGCGAGGCGGTCTACATCAATGCAGTCATCAACCTCGACGCGAGCACGCTGGGCTGAGCGGAGCGGCGAGCCGCGGAGGCGGCCGCCCGGAGCGACCCGGCTACTGCGACTTCGGCAGGACGTGGAACGCGACGGCGAGCGATCCCGAGATCATCAGGATGCCGCCGACGAAGAGGAATCCGGCGATGTCGGGCAGCAGGAACGAGTTGCCGAGAACGAGGATCCCGCCGAGGAACAGCACGAACGAGAGGACGACGCCCAGACCAGTCATGCCCTCATCGTACGCAGGTCACGGGAGCAGGAGGTCCGCGAGCTCCTCGGCGCCGGACACCAGCGCGATCGTCCCGACCGCCTCGAGCGGCGATCCGTAGCCCCACTCGACCATGATCGTCGGCACGCCGTGGGCGGCGGCGCCCTGCACGTCGTGCTCGCGGTCGCCCACCATCACCGGCGCCGAGAGGTCGACGCCGAGCTCGCGGAGCCGGCGCAGCGCCTCCTCCACGACGTCGGCCTTGGCGCTGCGGACCTCGTCCTCGGAGGCGCCGCAGATCACCGTGAAGTACTGCGCCAGTCCGTAGTGCTCGAGGATGCGCGTGGCCGCCGACTCCGGCTTGGAGGTCGCGAGCGAGAGCGGCACGCCGGCCTCGGCGATGCGCGCGAGCACCTCGGGCAGCCCCGGGTAGACCGAGGAGTCGAACAGTCCGCCCGCGTTGTAGCGGCGGCGGTAGACCACGAGCGCGGCCTGTGCCTCCTCGACGGTCATCCCGCCGAGCTCGCGGAACGCCTCGAGCAGCGGAGGGCCGACGTAGGCCAGCAGCTCGGCCGGAGCGGGCACGGGGCGGCCCAGCTCGGCGAAGGTCTCGACGAGGGTGCCGGTGATGCCGGGGGCCGAGTCGGTGATCGTGCCGTCGAGGTCGAACAGGATGCAGGACCAGGTGCCGGCTCGCGCGTCGAGGCCGGTGGCGGCGAGGGTCGTGTCGGACATGGCGGGCTCCTGACCTCGGAGGACGGGGTGACGCCGGCGCTGCCCCGCCGGGGGCCACACTCTACGGCCGTTCGGCGTCCAGAGCCCGTTCGACGAACGAACGGGTGACGACCTGGGCGATCGAGCCGGGGTCGAGCTGCACGGCGACGAAGTCGGCGGTGCGGATCAGCGCGAAGGCCTCGCGTCCGGGGAGGACCAGCATCTGCACCCGCGGATGCTGCTGCCGGGGGACCGCGGTGCGCACCTCGTCCGTGGAGGTGAACAGCGGCAGGACCTGCTCCCCGGTGGTCGTCGCGACGGTGCGGACGTGCGGCACGCCTCCGGGCTGGGAGCCCGTGACGTCGACCACGAGGGAGCCGTCGAGGCAGGCCTCGAGCAGCCGGTCGACGGCCTCGGCGGTGGGAGCGGCGACGAGCGCCTCCAGTGCTTCCCGAGCCTCCGCATTGCGGTACGGACCGGGTCGCGCCGGGCGTGCAGGGGGTCCGCCTCGTCGTGCCATGACTCCACGCTAACGAAGACCGGGGCGTGATCGGAATCGCCGGGTCCGGTTCCCGGGAATGCGCGCGATCGGTGTCCGGAATCGTTACGGCCGTCTGCGGACACCGTGTCCTCTATTCGACGGCTGGTGGCGAACAGCTCGATTCCGCCCTGATTGCCTCCGCTTATCCTGAACATTCCCCTCGACATGGCGCGAGAAAGGGACGAATGGCGCCATTCATGGCGCACTCGATTGTGAAAGGGGGTAATGTCTCTTCCGGTCCGGGTCGAGACAGTCCGGTCCCGCGAACTCCAGGAGGAAAAGTGGCCCAGAAGATCACGCTTGTCGACGATATCGACGGAACCCTTATCGATTCCGGTGACGGCGGTACCGTCCGCTTCAGCATCGAGGGCGCCAACTACGAGATCGATCTCGGCCCCGACAACATCGCCGAGCTCCACTCGGCGCTCGAGAAGTTCGTCTCGAGCGCCCGCCGCGTCGGCTCGCGCCCCGCGGCCGCCACGAGCGTCGCGACCGCCTCCAAGAGCGACCCCAAGCAGCTCAAGGCCATCCGCGAGTGGGCGAACGCCAACGGCCACCCCGTCTCCGACCGCGGACGCATCCCCTCCGAGGTCCAGGCCGCCTACCAGGCCGCCCACAAGTAGCGGCCGCCGGGCTCTCGACCCGGTGAGACGCCGCATTCCCGGGCCTCGCGCCCGGTGAGCGGAAGGCCCCCGTGATCCGATCGCGGGGGCCTTCGCCGTGCCTGTCGCCGCGTCTTCGCCGTGCCTGTCGCCGTGCCTGTCAGAACAGGCGCGTGTGGGAGTCGTCGGTGCCGCGCATGGCCTCGTAGTCGAGCACCACGCAGCGGATTCCGCGGTCCTCGGCGAGAGTCCGCGCCTGCGGCTTGATCTCCTGAGCGGCGAAGACTCCCGTCACCGGGAAGAGGTGCGGATCGCGATTCATCAGCTCGAGATAGCGGGTGAGCTGCTCCACTCCGTCGATCTCGCCGCGGCGCTTGATCTCGACGGCGACGGCGGCTCCCGAGGAATCGCGGGCGAGGATGTCGACCGGGCCGATCGCGGTCATGTACTCGCGCCGGACGAGAGTGTGCCCCTCTCCGAGGAGGCCGATCTGCTCGGCGAGAAGGCGCTGGAGATGCGACTCCACTCCGTCCTTCACGAGTCCCGGATCGACGCCGAGCTCGTGCGCCGAATCGTGCAGCACCTCGTGGATCGAGACGACGAGAGCGTCGCCGGTCTTGCGGTGCGCGACGGTCCACTGCTGCGTCACCCCCGCGGCGCGCGCCTCCTCGTCGGGCTCGCCCGTGATCAGCGTGCAGGGAGGGCTCATCCAGTTCAGCGGCTTGTAGGAGCCACCGTCGGAGTGGATGAGGACGCTCCCGTCGGCCTTGACGAGCAGGAGGCGGGTGGCGAGCGGGAGGTGGGCGCTGAGACGGCCGGTGTAGTCGACGGAGCAGCGCGCGATGACGAGACGCACCCGTCGAGGATAGACGGCGCGGCTCCGGCGGGCTCCCGGCTCAGCGCGCGGCGACGGGAGGCCGGCGGCCGAGCGGAGGAGCGGGCGGCGGCACCGAGAGCGAGGCGCGCAGCGCGACGGCGAACTCGGCCGGCGCCTCCGCCCACGGGTGGTGGCCGCTCGACTCGATGACGGCCAGGCTCGCCTGCGGCAGGAGCGCGGTGAGCGCCTCCAGAGCGGCGACGCCCGTCACCGGATCGTCCTCCCCGCCGAGGACGACCGCGGGGCAGTCGAGGCGCTGCAGAGCGTCGCGGATCGCCGCGGTGTCGTCGGAGCCCGCGGGAGCGGTGTGCTCCTCACGGGGAGCGTGGTCGTCGATCCCGAGCCAGGCGGTGCCGGGGGCGATCAGGAGCAGGTGGGCGACGCGCTCGGGCGCGTCCACGGCGGCGAGCAGGACGGCGCGGCAGCCGGAGTCGTGCGCGGCGAGATCGAGCTCGTCGACGCCGAGGTGACGGCGCAGGTCCTCCACGTCGGCGGCCGTCGTGGCCGGGGGAGCGGGAGGCAGCTCCGCGGAGCCGCCCACTCCGCGCGGGTGCAGCACGAGGACCCGGCGCGTGCAGGCGATCGAGGCGAACGAGCCGAGGTAGGAGGGATGGCGCTCCGGCTCGCCGGGGACGACCACCAGGGGCCGCCCCTGACCGGCTCCGTGCTCGTCGACGTGGAGCAGGGCGCCGTCGCGCGCTCGGTACCGCATCCGCTCCCCCTCCGCCGCCGTCCTGGGAAGCCTAGGGGGAGGCGCGCCGGTGCGCCCGGGCCCCACGGGGGCTTGCGGAGGCGGGTGGAGCGGGGCGGTCAGCTCCGCCGGCTGCGGGCGGCGGGGGAGGCGAGCCCCGCCACGACCACCAGGGCCAGCACCAGGAAGAGGGCGTTCAGCAGGCCGTAGTGCTCGCCGAGGAAGCCGATCGCCGGCGGTCCGACCAGGAACGCGACGTAGCCGAGCATCGCCACCGCGCTGACGCGGGCGGCCGAGTGCGGCCCCTCCGCCGCGGCCGACATGCCCACCGGGAAGCCGAGCGAGCAGCCCAGACCCCAGGCGACCGCGCCGACGACGACGAGCGCGTCGACCGGGGCGAGGATGAACAGCAGGATGCCGACGATCGCGAGCCCGGCGGAGGCGCGCAGCACCGGGACGCGGCCGAAGCGGTCGAGCACGGGTCCGCCGATCACGCGTCCGACCGTCATGGCGGCGACGAACACGCCGAACACGACGGCGGCGGTCGTCTTGTCGGTGCCGTGGCCGTCGACCATCGCCAGGGTCAGCCAGTCGTTCGCGGAGCCCTCGGCGAAGGCCATGCCCAATATGATCAGGCCGATGAGGACGAGGCGGCCGTCGCGCCAGACGCCGAGGGAGGCGGCGACGCGCTCGCGGACCGGCGGCTTCACCGTGGTCGCCGCGCCGGAGGTGTCGAGCTCCTCGCGGACCGGGACGAAGCAGATCGCGATCACCGCGGTCACGGCGATCACCACGGCTATCGCGCCGAGGTGGACGGCGACGGGCACGGCCAGGGCGGAGGCGCCCGCGCCGACCAGCGCGCCGGCCACGGTGCCGAGGCTGAAGAAGGCGTGGAACAGCGGCAGGAGCGTCTTGCCGAAGGCCTTCTCGTTGGCCGCTCCCTCGACGTTCATCATCACGTCGACCGCACCGTTGCCGAAGCCGAGCGTCGCCATGCCGGCGAAGGCGGCGGGGAGGACGCCGATGACGTCGGCCGAGACGCCCAGCACCGCGAGCCCTGCCGCCGAGACGGTGAGGCCGAGCGCCATGCCGCGCCGGGCGCCGATCGCGCCCATGACCGGCGTCGAGAACGCGAGTCCGACGATCGCGCCGATCGACATCGAGAGGATCAGCAGGCCCACTCCGGCGGTCGAGAGCTGGAGCTCGTCGCGGATGGCGGGGGTGCGCGAGACCCAGGTGGCGATCGAGATCCCGCTGAGGACGAAGATCGTGAAGACGGCGTTGCGCCAGGCGACCAGCTGCGGGCGCGTGAGCGCGGACGTCGAGGTCATGGCGGTCCTCCTGGTGCGGGCGGGATCCGGGCATCGGATCGAGAGGCACGGTCGAATCGATTCGAAGCGAGCCGGTCTAAGCTATCCGGAACCCCGGGGACGGTCAACCGACGACGAGCGCGCCGCCCCCACGAGGAGGAACGTGGAACCCCGCAAGAGCCCCCGGCCGACGCTCGCCCGCGTCGCGAGCCGGGCCGGAGTGTCCCCCTCCACCGCCTCGCTGGTCTTCAGCGGCTCCGGCCCCGTCTCGGAGGCCACGAAGGAGCGGGTGCTGCGCGCGGCGTCCGAGCTCGACTACGCCGGTCCCGACCCGCGGGCGCGCTCGCTCCGCCGCGGCCGCTCGGGGATCGTGGGGGTCGTCGTGGACGAGCGGATGCTGCACGCGTTCCGCGACCCGATCAAGATCGCCATGCTCGACGGGATCGCCGACGTGCTCGGCGGGGTCGACGCCGGGATCCTGCTGCTCACCGAGACCGGGGACGGCGCGGGCCTGCTGGCGACCGCCCCGGTCGACGCGATGATCCTGGTCGGCTGCAGCCCGTCGGTCGACGACTCCGTCGCCGTGCTGCGCCGCCGGGGGGTGCCCGTCGTCGTGGTCGAAGGCCTCTCGGAGCTGGGCGGCGCCGTGATCTCGCTCGACAACCGCGAGGCCAGCCGCACCCTCGCGGAGCACCTGCGCGAGCTCGGCCACGAGCGGGTCGCGGTGGTCTCGCTCCCGTTCGCGAAGGACCGCCGCCGCGGCGCGATCCCGCCGGGCTGGCGCTCGAGCCCCAGCATCACTCCGGTCGACCGGCTCCTCGGCGTGCAGGACGTCTTCCCGGACGCGTCGGTCGTCGCCGCCGCAGCGAGCTCGGTCGACGAGGGCGTCGCCGCGGGCCGCACGCTGCTCGAGGGGGCGGAGCCGCCGACCGCGGTCGTCGCGCAGAGCGATCTGCTGGCCGCGGGCGTGATCCTCGCGGCGGAGGAGCGCGGGCTGCGCGTGCCCGAGGACCTCTCGGTGGTCGGCTTCGACGGCGTGCAGGTGCCCGGTCTCGCGGCCGAGTACGACCTCACGACGATGGCCCAGCCCGCGGTCGAGAAGGGCCGTGCGGCGGGACGGGCCGCGGTCGCGCTCCTGGCCGACGAGGAGGCGGAGGCGGTCTGCTTCCACGCCGTCTTCCACCGCGGGAACACCAGCGCTCCGCCGCGCTGACCGGACTTGTCCACAGGCTTCTCCACAGGGGAGGAGTGCGGTCAGCGGAGCCAGACGTCGCTGCGGACCCGGAGCCCGAGGGTGACCGCGCGGGCGCCGAGGAAGCCGACGGCGAAGGCGAGCCAGAGCGCGAGGAGGCGCCATTCGGCGGGCGCGGCGGGGGCGAGCAGGGCGAGCGGGACGAAGACGGCGAGGTTCGCGAGGCCGCTGAGCGCCAGGTAGCGGCCGTCGCCGGCGCCGATCAGCACGCCGTCGAGCACGAAGACGTAGCCGCCGAGCGGAGCGGTGAGGCCCACGACGGCGATCGCCGCGGGCAGCAGCCGCAGCACCTCCGGGTCGCTCGAGAAGACGTACGGCAGGACACCGCTCAGACCGGTGACCAGTGCTCCGAGCACTACTCCTGCACCGATTCCCCAGGTCACACAGCGTTTCGTGACAGCTCGGGCCTGCTCGGCGTCGCCCGCGCCGAGGAGGCGGCCCAGCAGCGCCTGCGCGGCGATCGCCACCGCGTCGAGGGCGAAGGCGACCGTCGAGAACAGCGTCATCGCCACCTGGAAGGCGCCCAGCTCCTCCGCCCCGAGCGAGGTGGCGGTCGCGACCGCGAGCAGGATCGCCGCGCGGAGGCTCGCTGTGCGCAGCAGCATCCAGCCGCCGGATCCCGCGGAGGAGGCCAGGCCCGCGAGGTGCGGCCGCAGCGGCGCGCCGACCCTCCGGGCGAGCCGCAGCGCGACTCCCGCGTAGGCCGCGAGCATGGCCCACTGCGCGATCACCGTCCCCAGTGCGGAGCCGGTTATCCCCAGGCCGGCCGGGTAGATCAGCACGGCGTTGAGAGCGGCGTTGAGAGCGAATCCGCCGGCGGCGATCACCAGCGGAGTGCGGGTGTCCTGGAAGCCGCGGAGGAGCCCGGTGAGCGCGAAGACGCCGAGCATGGCGGGGATCCCGGCCATGCTCACCGCCAGGTACCGCACGCCCGCCTCGGCAACCGCCGGCTCCGCGCCGAAGAGCGCCACGACGGCCGAAGCGGTCAGCGCGCCCACCACGGCGATGCCGGCGCCGAGGAGCAGGGCCAGCCAGCCGCCGTCGATCCCGGCCGCCACGGCCCTCCGCTCGTCGCCCTCGCCGAGGGCCCGGCCGACCCGCGGAGTGGTGCTGTACGCGAGGAAGACCATCAGGCCGACGATCGTCTGCAGCACCGTGCCGCCCAGCGCGAGCCCGGCGAGCGGGACGGCGCCGAGATGGCCGACCAGGGCGGAGTCGGTGAGCAGGAAGAGCGGCTCGGCGACCAGCGAGCCCAGCGCCGGGACGGCGAGCCGGAGGATGCTGCGGTCGAGGGCGGAGGTCACCGCTCGACGCTAGCGGCTGCCGCAGCTCCGGGACGGGCGTACCGTGGGCGGGATGCAGCGCTTCGGGATCGGGCTGGCGGCCGTGGGCCGGCCGGCGTACATCACGGCAGGGCGCGACGACGACCTCGGCCCCGCGGCCGAGCGGAGCGTCGACGCGCTGCGCGAGCGCACGCACCTGCTGCTCGACGCGGCGTGGGACGCCGGCGTCCGCTTCCTCGACGCCGCGCGCTCCTACGGGCGGGCGGAGGAGTTCCTCGGCGGCTGGCTCGCCCGGCATCCGGAGCGGCGGGCGGCGCTCACGATCGAGTCGAAGTGGGGCTACGAGTACGTCGGCGGGTGGGCGATGGATGCGCCGGTGCACGAGCGCAAGGAGCACTCGGTCGCGATGCTCGACCGCCAGTGGCCGCTCACGCTCGACGCGCTCGGCTCGGCGCCCGACTCCTACCTCGTCCACTCGATCACTCCCGAGAGCCCGGCCCTCACCGACCGCCCGCTGCTGGACCGACTGCGCGGCCTCGCCGGCTCCGGAGTGCGCGTCGGCCTCTCCACCAGCGGACCCGAGCAGGCGCGCGTGATCGAGCTCGCCCGCGCGATCCCGGAGTCGCCGTTCAGCGCGGTCCAGAGCACCTGGAACCCGCTCGAGCAGTCCGCGGGCCGGGCGCTCGCCGCCGCGCACGACGACGGCTGGCTGGTGGTGGTCAAGGAGGCCCTCGCCAACGGGAGGCTCGTGGCGCACCCGATCGAGCACGCCGCCGCCGCGCCGGACGCCGTCGCCCTGGGGGCCGTCCTCGCGCAGCCCTGGGCCGACGTCGTGCTGAGCGGCGCGGCGACTCCGGAGCAGCTGCGGGCCAACCTGCGCGCGCGGCCCCGGGAGCTCCCGGACCTCCCGGCGCTCGCTGTGGATCCGGTCCGCTACTGGGCCGAGCGCTCCGCTCTCGACTGGACCTGAGAGCACTCGAACGAAGTGGCGCGTGCGCTCCGGCGCCGCACGGGATAGCGTTCCTCTCAGCGCCCCGTCTGCCCTCTCTGCGAGGGCTGGCGCGCGGATCGGCCCTCGTGATATCGCCCGAGGGGATCCGCCCCGGCCCGCCACCCCTCTTCGAGTGCGGCCGAATCGAGCTTCCGATTCTCAGGCGATCCGCAGGTTACGGGCGGGGCGACGGCAGTGCCAGAGGAAGCGGGGAGCGCGGGCTTAACGGGGGGTGACGCATCGGCGGGCTATGCCGGGGAGGCCGGACGGCCGTGGTCCGAGGGGTCGATCCGGATGGCGCACTCGAGGAGCTCGGCGCTCCTCCACAGGGCGCGGATCAGCGCGGGCATCCCCGGGAGCGATCGTCACGATCCCGAGCCCTCAGGACTCGGAGCCCCGCCGGACCCGCAGCCGCGTCTCCTCGAGGTCGAGCAGCGACTGGGCGTCGCGGAGGATGCGCTGCGGGTAGGCGCGGCGCGAGCGCGCGTCCAGCAGCGCCTCCCGCTCGGCCGCGACCACGGCGAGGCGCAGCGCTCGGTAGAGGCGGTGCGGAGTGTCCGCGACCGACCTCTCCGTGCCGCGCGAGCGCTCCCAGGCGGCCTCGGAGCGGAGGAACGACGTCTGCCGCACCCGCTCCAGGACGTCCGGAGCGACGCCGTCGGCGCCCTCGACGGCGTCGCCCGGGCGCTCCAGCACCGAGAGGCCCTTCTCGGTGATCTCGTCGAGCAGGCCAGCGAGTGCGCGCTGGTCCTCGGGCACGTCGATCCCGCGGATGCCCAGCGCCCGGATCAGCAGCGGCAGCGTGCTGCCCTGGATCAGCAGGGTCGCGACGGCCACGGTGAAGGCGATCAGCACGAGCTGCGGACGGTACGGGATGTCCTCGGGCAGCGACTGCGCGGCCGCGAGGGTCACCACTCCGCGCATCCCGGACCAGCCGAGCACCAGACCGCCGCGCCAGCCGATGCCGTTGCGGCTGAAGTGCCGGTAGTCGCTGCGCCGCAGCAGGTAGCGCCGCTTCGCCCGGCCGCGCTCCTCCTTCGGCAGCTCCTGCGCCTCGGGCGACTCGAGCAGCTCCTTCTGCTCGCGGGCCCGGCGCTCGGCCCAGCGGGTCTGCCAGCGCTCGCCGAGGAGGACCGGCCCGACCCAGAGGAAGCGCACGACGATCAGCCCGACCACCGCGATCAGCCCGATCCCGACCGCTCCGGGCACCGAGAGGCGCGCGCTGTCGGCGTCGTGGATCAGCGAGCGGATCTCGAGACCGATCAGCAGGAACACGCCGTTCTCGAGCAGGAACTGCACGGTCCGCCAGTTGATCCGGTCGTTCACCCGCGACTGGGCGGTGAAAGCGCGGGAGGAGGCGTGCCCGGTGTGCAGGCCGGCGACGACCACGGCGAGCACGCCCGAGGCGCCCAGGCCCTCGGCGGGGATGAACGCGACGAAGGGGACGATGAAGGAGAGGACGGTGTTGAGCACCGGGTCCTCGAGCCGCGAACGGACGAAGACGGTGACGACGCTGGCCACGAACCCGACCACGACGGCCACGACGACCGCGTAGAGGAAGTCGCCGATCGCGGCCCACGGCGTCGCGAGCGTCCCCGCGGCGGCGGCGAGGGCCGAGCGGAGGAGGACCAGCGCGGTCGCGTCGTTGATCAGCCCCTCGCCCTCGAGCAGGGTGAGCAGCCGCGGCGGGAGGCCGAGCCGCCGGCCGACCGAGGTCGCGGCGACGGCGTCGGGCGGGCTGATGATCGCGCCCACGGCGATCGCCAGGCCCAGCCCGAGCTCGGGGAGGAGGAGGAAGAGGAGCGCGCCGACGCCGGCCGCCGAGATCAGCACCAGCACGACCGACAGGCCGGTGATGGTGGTCAGATTCCGGCGGAAGTCGATGAACGGGACGCTGAGCGCCGCCGCGTACAGCAGTGGCGGCAGCACGCCGTCGAGCACCCACTCGTGCGGGACGACCACCTCCGGCACCCCGGGGATGTACGAGAGGCCGACGCCGGCGAGCACGAGGACGATCGGGGCGGCGACGCCGAGGCGCCGCGAGAAGACGGCGACCGCGACGAGGACCGAGACGCCGACGATCGCGGCGATGCCCAGCTCCATCAGCGGAGGCTCTCAAGGGCGCAGAAGGGCATGGTCTCGTCTCCAGGGGGTGGCGGGCGATCGCCCGCCACCCCCTGGAGACGAGACCATGCCCTTCTGCGCCCTTGAG